>JBAXFZ010000669.1:0-1505 GCA_037139685.1 Bacteroidota bacterium | reverse complement strand
GATTTGTGCCGCATATCTTTCATCTCAGAAGACCGGTCTTTCATCTGACGACATGCAATCCATCGCAGCATATCTCCGCCAGGGTTATGGTCAGGTCCCTGTTGATCCCGCTTCCAAAGCCCGGATGCTGGAAATGATGATACACGATAAAAAGGTGCTTGATGGACAGTTGCATTTTACTTTGATTTCGAAGCCGGGGACTCCCGTCCTCAACGTTAAATGCGACCCTGGTGAAGTTTCAGACACCCTTGATTATTATGACAGGTTATCCAGTGACACATGAAAATGAAAAGTATCATCATCAGCAAACCGGACAAAATTTTAAAGGGAAGCATCACTCTTCCTGCTTCCAAAAGTGTCAGCAACCGGCTGCTCATGATGCGCGCTTTATGTGGAAAGAATTTCACGATCAACAACCTGTCGGAGGCCGATGATACGGTATTACTGCAACGACTTCTCGACACGATCCTCCATGGCAATAGCCGTAAGAAGGTTGTTGACCTCGACACGGCCAATGCAGGGACTGTCATGCGGTTTCTGACGGCATTTTTATCAATAACCCCCGGGAAATGGGTGTTGTCGGGTTCGGAACGCATGAAACAACGCCCGATCGGCATCCTGGCTGATGCCTTGAATCACCTGGGAGCTTCTGTCGATTTCCTGGCCAAACCGGGTTATCCTCCGTTGCTGATCACGGGTCGCAGGTTGCCTGGCAGGGAACTGACCATTGATGCAGGCACCAGCAGCCAGTTTACAACGGCCCTGCTGCTGATTTCCCCTTATCTTTCCGAAGGTTTGATCCTCCATTTAAAAGGCAAAGCTGTCTCGTCGCCCTATGCGGAAATGACAATGAGGCTGATGCAATTGTTCGGGGCACAGGTTAAGCAGGGGAAGACCCGGATCCATGTCAGGCCGGGCGAATATCATCCTGGTGATGTTACCGTAGAATCAGATTGGTCGTCGGCCGCCTTCTGGTATGAGGCAGCTGTTTTTTCTGAAGAAGTTGACCTTGAATTGCTGGGACTGAGGTTTGAAAGCCTGCAGGGAGATGCCGTATTGCCGGCTATCTACCAGAATTTCGGCATCCGGACCGAATTCACGGATCGTGGGATCCGTTTGACCAAAGTGCAGAAAAAAATTGATGGTTTTTACTTCGACTTTACCGATTTTCCTGATATCGCCCAGGCGGTGATTGCCACCTGTGCCGGAATCGGTATGGTCCTGGTGCTGCATCGCTACAACCTGTCGTTTGCCTAGCTGATCTATTCCCAGCGCCACTTGCGCAGCCGCCAGCGCGAGACCGAGCGGCTGAGCGATGAGAACCGCCGGATCGCCCTGACCGACGCGCTGAGCGGCCTGCCCAACCGGCGCGCGCTGATCACCCGGCTCGAGGACGTGCACGACCGCTCGAAAGGTGGCAGCGTGAACGTGGCGATCCTGGTGGTCGATCTCGATGGCTTCAAGCAGATCAACGACAATTTCGGCCATGATGTCGGCGATACGAT
>JBAXFZ010000668.1:0-1515 GCA_037139685.1 Bacteroidota bacterium | reverse complement strand
CTTCGCCGGGCTTTACGAAATACTGCATCTCCATCTGTTCGAATTCGCGCATTCGGAAAAGGAACTGCCTGGCCACGATCTCGTTGCGGAAGGCCTTCCCGATCTGGGCAATGCCGAAGGGAATCTTCATCCGGGCCGATTTCTGTACATTGAGAAAATTGACAAAGATGCCCTGGGCCGTTTCAGGCCGGAGATAGACAACCGATGTGTCATCATTCACCGAGCCCATCTGGGTTGAAAACATCAGGTTGAACTGGCGCACATCGGTCCAGTTCTTGGTTCCGCTTACCGGGCAGACAATCCCGGTTTCCTCGATCAGCAGTTTGATATCGGCGAGATCATCCTTGCCAAGTGAAGCATAAAACCGGGTCTTGATGGCATCGATCTTGTCCTGGTATTCTTTTACACGGGGATTGGTCTCCCTGTACATTTTTTCGTCAAAGGTCTCTCCAAAGCGTCCGCGGGCCTTTTCAACCTCCTTCTGGATCTTGTCTTCGATTTTCTGAAGATGATCTTCAACAAGCACATCGGCACGATATCTTTTTTTCGAATCGCGGTTGTCGATCATCGGGTCGCTGAAGGCATCAACATGGCCCGAGGCTTTCCATACCGTCGGGTGCATAAAGATGGCGCAGTCGAGCCCTACGATGTTCTCGTGGAACTGGGTCATCGATTTCCACCAGAATTCCTTTATATTATTCTTGAGCTCAACGCCGAATGGGCCGTAATCATAAACGGCGCTCAGGCCGTCGTATATTTCGCTGGATGGGAATACAAAGCCGTATTCCTTGGCGTGGGATATGATTTTTTTAAAGAGGTCGTCGTTGGTGGCCATAACAATTCTGATTTAGGGCCACAAAGGTAGGAAAATTACATTTTCAGATCGTGCCCAAAATCAGGGATTACAAGGTTTTTAGTCGTTGCGAAAACAAACCTGCTCCCGGCAGTCTTTACAACCACCTGCCCGGGATGCTGCTCAAGGGAGGCCGCAAGGTGTCTCGACCTGGCTATGTTAACCAGCGTAAAGGCCTTTTCGATTCCGTCGCCCCGCTGGAAATTGACCACCTCGTCGGGCAGTGCCAGGCGGTTCAGGTCGTAGATCGATTCGTTCGGCCAGGATTGCATCCGGTCATAAACAGCAGGCAGTTCCATGTCGCTGAACAACCCGACCGAAACCGGGTTGCGTTCAAAGGCAGCCTTGAAGAAAGGTTTCCAGTCACAGGTATCCATAAAGCGCCCTGCATAGAAGGCCAGGTCGGCCACCAGGGACGAGTTAGGGGAGCCGGGAAGGCGAAGGTTCGACAGGTAAAGGATGATTTCCTCAATAAAAAATATAACGAAAAGAAGGTCTGGAATTTCAGCGAAGCCATCATTACCAAATTCGGCTACGAGTGGAGTCGCGGCAGGCAGGATAAAGCCCCGCATCCATTCCAGACGACATTCAGCGTGAACGATACGCGCATCACGAACCGCTATGAGGTTGATAATCCGCTTGCAACTTTGTTCAGCGCCATG
>JBAXFZ010000667.1:0-1517 GCA_037139685.1 Bacteroidota bacterium | reverse complement strand
TCAGGAAGTTCAACCCTTATCCCGACATTGTAAAAATGTGTGCGGAATTTGAGGCCAGAATGCTGGATTCCGGTTTTATAGAGAACAAGTCAAATTTCAAAAACATATGGAACTACAACCTGACGAACTTGTATTACCATCATAAATTCATACCGGGCCAGGATATAAAGACCCTCAGGGCGAACGGAATAAAACTGGCCATCGAATCGGGGAGCAACAGGACTCCGAATGAGATCGAGAGCAGGCTCCTGGAATATTATGCCTACTACCTGCTTTATTCGGTCAACAATGACCTGGTCACCTCCAAAAATATCGATAATTATTTCAGCATAATTGATGCGGCTGACATTATAGGGGAAAACTCGGCCTATGATGCCTATAAGTACATAGAGAGGGATATTGTACGATCAATCCAGAACAGGTTAACTGTGCTAAACAATTCACGGCTCCTGAAAAAACCGGCCATGGGAAATTCCTATGCCATTGTCATCGGGATTTAAGATTATAAAAACCTCCCCCCCGCCCCGGCTGTCATGGATACATCAGGATTTTACGATTTGAAATATGCCCATAAGGATGCCCTTGATTTTATTAGCTTCCTGAACAGTCCAAAAAGCGGAGCGCAATGGAAAATTTCACAATTCATCAATTCGGAAGCAAAAACAGTTGAGCTGAAGAAGAAAATACAGGAAATTCTTATAGGCAAGGCGAACCCGAATGATTTGATTTATATCTTTTTTTCAGGCCACGGGCGGGTTTCGGATTACAATTCGAACGAAAACTACCTGCTTGGATACGATTTTGACCCGAATGACATATACAGCCAGATCGAAGATGACTGGTTATACAAGCAAATTACCGATTCACAGGCAAGCCACATCGTATTGTTTGTAGATGCCTGCCGGAGCGGGATGCTGCAACACAAGGGAGGAGAATCGAACGAGCTTTTCTTCAACCAGGTGAACATGTCCAGCCCTCAAAAGATTATCATCACATCGGGTTCAAACAACCAGTTATCGTATGAAAGCGACAAGCTTCAGAACGGGATATTTTCATATTTTCTCATTAAGGGACTAAACGGTGCCGCCATCGAGAAGGACGACCCGAATGTTGTCAACCTGGATGAACTGAGAGAATACCTGAGGGAGAATGTCTGCAAATACAAAAAACAGGTGCCTGCTGTCGGCGGAAAGATCACCGACGACACCTTTCCACTTTCAATCAGAATACCTGACAATGACAAATGACAAACCGATTCCGAAAAATTTCAGCCAGTTGTCTGAACGCATTTTTCAAAAGTGCTACGGCTGGTTTATAAAATTAAACAAATACATTAAGGCGGCACTGCTTTTCCTGGTTTTGATAGTCCTGTTCTTTTCGGCAAGGGTGGGTATTTTTGGCGAGGGATTCCAAAACCTTACATTTGTAGTACTTCGAATCCCGGTATTGCCTACCGATAAAAAATGGATTGATGCACCGCCAACCGCCAATCGGCCGGCAACCGAAAAGGAACGTGG
>JBAXFZ010000666.1:0-1531 GCA_037139685.1 Bacteroidota bacterium | reverse complement strand
AATTCAACATCACCTGCCTGGTAACAGATCAGTATAACCACTCCGAAACAAAGTCGATCGTTGTCAGATCTCACAACTAAGCCGGTAATTTTCCTGCTGATTTGTACGGGTTTTTTCTTTACACTTTGTGATGCAAATGCGCAATGTTGTTCCACGGGAAGCCCTGTAGGTGCATCTGTTTATGTCGGGGTTCTCGGAAAAAATTACCTTCGGGCAATCACATACTACAGGCACAGTTTTTCAGACACATATTATGAAGGCTCCCACAGGACTGCTGACAACATTGCACTGGCTAATTCCAGTTACAACTTTGCAGGTCTGGCAATTGCATATGGCATTACCAAACGGTTAACCATTGAGGCAGACGCCGGGTATTATTTCGATAAAACCCAGAACTTTTTAAATCCTGCGATTCCAAAAAAGCAAGGCTTCGGAATGTCGAATGGCAGTGTAACATTGAAATATGGTGCATTAATCAAACCTGCATCCCAGGTTGAGATTACCGCCGGTGCAGGATTTCGTTACCCGTTTACCACCCATCCACAGTATATTGACGGGACCCTGGTCACCGCTGACCTCCGGCCTTCAACCAATGCGTTCGGAGCATCGGCCATGCTGTTCCTCAACAAGGGATTTCCCTCAATAACGCTGCGGTTATTCACCATCAGCCGGTATGACTATAATTTTCGCAGCAAGAACGATTATTTCCAACACACCGATTATAAATACGGCAATATCCTGCTTAATTCCATTTTTGTTTCAAAAAAGATCATAAAATACTTTTTTGGAATATTACAGGTCCGGTACGAATGGAAAACCAATGATCAGGATTTCGCCAGCATCAGCTATGAAGAAAATTACAAGGTTGAAAATTCCGGGTTTAACCTTATCACGGTTTCTCCGCAACTGAGCTACAGCATTGTTGGAAAATGGAATCTGACAGTCCTTTGCGATATTCCCGTTTACAAGTTTTATAATGGCAAACAAATGACCCCGAAATACTCATTTGCCGTAAGTCTTACCCGCGACTTTAACCTTGGCAAAAAGCCGCCAAAGGTTCAACCTGAAATGATAAAATAACGACTTTCCTATTTAAAGACCTTCCAGTTTTTGAAAACCCGGAAGGTCTTTAATTCACCTAATCTTCAGCATCGATAAATTCATCGGCATCATCGTAGGCTTCCAGTTTTCGCCCAAGCAACGGCAAAATTTTACCGGTGATCATCCCGGTTACAAAAGCAACAACGATGGTCACAAGTATTCCCATAAGCTGGCTTTCCATGTGAAGTCCCTTGATGACCGGTAAAGCAACCAAACCACCCATCAAACCCGGAAGACCGTGCAGGTTGGTTACACCGCAGGTATCAATGATTTTCATGAGTTTCTGCTGTTTCGACTGGATCACTGCAAACCCGAAGGTGGAAAGACCGCCTGCCATCATCCCGATGATGACCGCCATGGTATGACTCGCATCGGCACAGGTTGAACCGATGGCCACACCACCCGCCAGGGCGGCATTTGCCATGTCGGC
>JBAXFZ010000665.1:0-1542 GCA_037139685.1 Bacteroidota bacterium | reverse complement strand
CCATGCTGGCTATCGATGAAGACCGGGATTGTTTCTCGAAGGTGCCGGATCTCGTTGCCTACAGTTCGGTTGCGATTGGTCCCGGTATCGGGACATCCCGTGAAACAGCCTCGGCGTTGAAAATCCTGATCCAGGAGACGAAAGTTCCCCTGATCTTTGATGCAGATGCCATTAACCTGTTGGCTGAAAACAGGACATGGCTTGGTTTTTTGCCCGGGGAATCAATCTTCACTCCCCACCCGAAGGAATTTGAGCGGCTGGCCGGGAAAAGCAGCAACGATTTTGAGCGTAACCGCATGCAGCAGGAGTTTTCGTCAAAGTACCAGTGTTACGTGGTTTTAAAAGGTGCCCACAGCACGATCACGACACCCGACGGACGCTGTTTCTTCAATACCACTGGCAATCCCGGCATGGCCACCGGGGGCAGCGGGGATGTCCTGACCGGCATTATTGCCGGGCTGAAAGCGCAGGGATATACGGCGCTCGAAAGCTGCCTGCTTGGGGTTTACCTGCACGGGCTGGCAGGCGACATTGCCGCCCGAACCACCGGATTTGAATCGCTGATAGCCGGCGACATCACAGAATACCTTGGAAAATCATTTCAATCGTTGTATGGAAAATTTTGAGAAAGAGCTCCTGGCCCATATGGTCATTGCACCGTATCTTCAGAAAGCTACGGCATTACGCGGAGTTAAACGGTATGTAGGCGGGAACCAGTTTCGCCATGCCTTTGCAACCCTGGCAATCCTGATCGATTATCATTATACCGATCCCGTATTGCTGAAGGCCTCTGTAATTCATGACCTGATCGAAGATGTAAAAAGCACATCCCACGAGGAGATCAGGGGGATCGACGCGGACGGACCAAAGGTTCTCGAACTGGTGCTGGAGGTTTCGCGTCAAAAGCCGGAATCGAAGCAGGCCTTCCTGAAACGGATTTTAACAGAGGGGTCAACGCTGGCCAAGATTTTAAAATGCGCCGACCGGATCAGCAACCTCACCGACCTTCATCCCGATATCTTTGAAAAGGAATACATCAAAAACGCTATAGCCGACACCAAGAAATGGGTCGTTCCCATGGCTAAAGAGGTAAATCCTGATATGCTGTTTGAATTGGAGGACCTGATCAAACGAAGGGAGACAAACATGAAGTTTTCATCCATGATCTGGCCGATGAAGCGCGTGGATTAAGGAAGTGCTACTTCGGGTTCTTCAACAATGTCGGCCTCAACGCGGAGGTTGTCGATGATGAAGTTCTGCCTTTCGGTGGTATTTTTCCCCATATAGAAGGTAAGCACATCCAGCACGGCGCTGCGCGGCATCAGCTCCACTGCAGCGGTCGCAGTGGGTACAACGCCGCTTAAAAACATCTCCAACAACTTTGCGGTGGATGGAACCAACAACAAGTTCATTGTGACGGTCGATGGCGTCAAAGGCACGGTGGTCATTCCTGTCAGCGCCAGCTACTCGCTCGACCTGTTCAAGGCTGAACTGCAAAAAGGCATCAACGCCATGGGTGGCAACACGGACACAGGCTCACCC
>JBAXFZ010000664.1:0-1546 GCA_037139685.1 Bacteroidota bacterium | reverse complement strand
AAAGATCGATCTTGTGCCGGCGCTGCATGATCTCCACCGGGGTGAAGGCAGCTTTTCCCTTTGGCGTCCACCCTTCCTGGAAGCCCTGGACAAGATCCGAGATCACCGCCTTGGTGGCCCGGTAAACGAGATCCTGGGACTGCTTGGTGGTCATGAACGTTTCGGAATAGGTCGGCTGGGTGAGCAGCCTGAGGATATCCCGCTGATTCGTCCCGACGTAGGTGCCGAACGCAGCTTTCAGTTGATCTAAAGAAATTGATTCAGCCATTGCTTTTTTGAATTATCGTGAATACTCATTACTGTTTCGAACAGAAATCATCGGCGATCTTGTCATGGGCATAGATGGCCGCTTCTTCTCCTTCCCAGGGAAACTTGTCAGCGGATTTAGGAGCCACTATCTCTTTGCCGGCATCTTCCCCGCGAAGCGTTTCAAGTTCCGACAAGGTTGCGGCATGTGCATCCTGCTCCCGGACAAGGAGTTCTTCCAGCTCTTCATTGCGTGCCGAGACACTGGCCAACTGGTCATTGATTTGCTGCACCTGGTCTGAAGTCAGTTCCTGGGTTTCCAGGGTGGCGGGATCCAGCTTAAAAAAGTTCTGGATCGCTTTCCAGGTTTCTTTGATTTTCATAGGTTGAATTTTTTTTAATTCATACGACTGTGCTTGTTCGACTGTGGAATTTCCCAAAGAGAAAGCGACCTCGATCGATTTCTCAAAGGAGCCGATCTCATCGATCAGTCCCAGTTCAATGGCCTGGGGTGCGAAAAATATTCTGCCGGTGAGCGTGGATTCATCAACAGACGGCCGGTTGTTACGGATCGAAGCCAGAAATTTGGTATTGATCACATCCAGGACATTCTTGCGATAACTTTCATACTTGCCATCCAGGACCTCGTTAAAATCGGCGTTCTTGTCGGCAGACAGGGTTGCATAGACCTCGTGAAATTTGACACCCATTTGTTCAAGGGCAGGTTGAAGGTCTTCGACCATCATCATGGTGCCAATGGAACCGATCCGGTCAAGGTCGGAGCTTGCGATGATCCTGCTTGCCCCGGAGACGATCCAATAGGCAGCACTGGCAGCCAGTCCGTCGATAAAAGCAACGACCGGGGTAGTTGAATTTTTGATGGCTTCTGCCAGCAGATCAGTCCCGGCGACTTGTCCGCCCGGGCTGTCAATGACCAGGACCATGCTTTTAATATTGGGATTCTGGTCAGCCACTTTCACATCATTGAGAATTGACTGTGTTCCCCTGGGACCGCAGGGCTGATCATATTTGAGAATCTCCGACCGGATGGGAATGACAGCAACAGACCCTGAGGGGATGTCAGTATCGGAAAATCCAATACGCTGGTTCTGATCTCCTGAACCGGCAAGGATATACGTCCGGTTCCTCTCCCGGGCCAGGGAAGAATCTCCTTCAAAGATTCGCTCCCCTTTGATCAATGAAAGAAGCACGGAAGCGTAAGCTGCAGATCTTTCGGTATTGATAAGCCAGGGGCCGGAGAGGATTTCTGTAAGGAGTGGATTCATTGTACCCTGTTTCG
>JBAXFZ010000663.1:0-1550 GCA_037139685.1 Bacteroidota bacterium | reverse complement strand
ATCGTCTGCCCCTTCAACAGCACAACCAGGTTATCGCTTCCTGTCCGTTCAAAATAGGCCACCCTGATCTTATGGTATCCCTTTGCAAGGGCGATGGTACCTGATTTTTCAGCCAACCCGTGAAGCCCGTCGTTATCAACAACAGGTTTGTCGTCGATATACAGGCGGCTCCCGTCATCCGAGCTTGTATAGAAGATATAGACGCTTGTTTCAGGAACCAGGATAAAGCCGGAGTAAACAAAGCTGAAGAGGTCATCCTGGTTGCGTGGTGTGAACACGAAGTCGGGAACGATCCCTTCAGCAACAGGTTTCAATAAACTGTAATCGGGGAGACTGTCCCATGCACCCTCATAATAGCTGTAACGCAGCCCTGGATACATAGCCCTTTCGGGATCCTGTGGACTCATGGGATCAGCTTTGACGAATTCCCTGGCAACCGCACCGCTTACAGGTTTCCCGTCGCGGAAACACCGGGCATTGATTGTTGTGGTCGATTTGATTGTAAATGGCTGAAGGTATAAAGCTGAAGATGCGACGGGTTCTGTTTTCCCTGTAGTATACCGCACTTCTGTATTTTCCCGGTCGGTCGACAGGGCAATGGCCAGCGAATCGGTGAATGTGCCGAACTCCGACAGAAATACGGGCGGATCAGTCAGGTCGGGCTTTCCCTGCAACTCAACGGCAATCACGCTGTTGATGGCATCCGGCGCCACTACCGGGATGTTAATCACGAGTGCATCGCTTTCACGACCTGTTGTCAATGGGGCGCGTTGCGGATCCGCCAGCAAATAGACCTTGTCAGGTGTATTCAGCAGCCCCGGAATGACTAGCCGTCCGTCGGACGGCCAATCGAACACATGAAGATAGAGAATTGTCTTGTCATTGACCGTTTTGCGGGTGCAGCGGCCCCAGGCCAGCTGCCTGAAAGGGCTTGCAGAGGTGCCGTAAATTGACTCGCCGTTAACCTTCATCCATTTCCCGATGGCAGCCAGGCGTTCAATGCTTTCGCCCGGGAAGAGGCCGTCAGCCGTAGGGCCGACATTGAGAAGATAATTCCCCCCCTTTGAGGCAATATCGGCCAGCATCCTGATGATCTCCGAGGTGGTTTTAAAATTCTTGTCAGCCTTGTTATATCCCCAGTGGTCATTCATGGTCATGCAGGTTTCCCAGTCAACGCCGGGCAAACCGGTTGCGGGGATCTGTTGTTCGGGTGTTCCGAAATCACCCCCGAAAGCTCCCTCTTTGGTCAACCCTTCCATATCGAGCCGGCCGGCACCAACACGGTTGTTCACCAGGATGTTGGGCTGAAGACTCTTTACGTACTTATAAATCTCCTTCCCGTACTTTTCATTCCAGGTACTTTCCCACTCCCCGTCGAACCATAAAACAGCGATATCCCCGTAATTTGTAAGCAGCTCCTTTAGTTCCGCCTTCATATAGGCCAGGTACTTCTCAAAGTCGGCTCCTTCGCTTGTCCT
This sequence comes from Bacteroidota bacterium, assembly GCA_037139685.1. Classification (GTDB taxonomy): domain Bacteria; phylum Bacteroidota; class Bacteroidia; order Bacteroidales; family FEN-979; genus CAIVAT01. The sequence goes on along the minus strand of JBAXFZ010000663.1, from coordinate 72 downwards.
CTCTTTCTCCCACGGCCTGCGGGGCAGGTAATCGGGATGGTGCCAGTCCATGATGGAGTAATAAAAGCAGAA
>JBAXFZ010000662.1:0-1559 GCA_037139685.1 Bacteroidota bacterium | reverse complement strand
ATAGACATAGGTGCAGTTTCAACACGCCCGGGGGCTGCGGTTGTTGAGGAGAGCGAAGAACTGGAGCGGGTAATTCCAGCATTGAAAACCCTGGTCAGGGAGTTCCCCGATGCAATTTTTTCGGTCGACACCTTCAGGCCGGAGGTTGCCAGGACAGCCGTTGACAACGGCGCCGGGATGATCAACGATATTTACGGGGGCCGCTTCGGAAGCGGAATGCTGGATGCCGTTGCGACGCTCTTTGTTCCATACGTGTTGATGCACATGAAGGGGAAACCTGAAACCATGCAGGACAACCCGGTCTATTCGGATGTGGTGGCGGAGGTCACCTATTTTTTTGAACAACAGCTCAGGCAATGCCGGGAGAAGGGTATCCGCCAGGTGATCATCGATCCGGGGTTCGGTTTCGGGAAGCAGGTTGAACATAATTTTACCTTACTGTCGCACCTGGATGAATTGAGGTCGCTGGGGGCGCCGGTTCTTGCAGGGCTATCACGCAAATCGATGATCAGCCGGGTATTGCAGACCACACCTGAGAATGCCGGAAATGGCACAACAGTGCTGAACACCATCGCCCTGTTGAAGGGGGCCGACATCCTGCGGGTTCACGATGTGAAGGAGGCTGCAGAGGCCATCAGGCTTGTTATGATGGTCGAATGACCGGAAATTGTTAACTTTATCTTTTTTCTAATTAACGGAATATTATGTTGCTGATCGGTCTTTTCTCCATACGAATCGTAGATATTATCGATATCATCCTGTTCGCGATCCTGCTATATGAAATCTATAACCTGGTCAAGGGAACCGCGGCTATCCGGATCTTCATCGGGATCATTGCCGTTTACCTGATCTGGAAGGTGGTAAAGGCCTTCCAGATGCAACTGCTCACCGAGATACTGGGGCAGTTTATCAGCGTGGGGGTGATCGCCCTGATCGTTGTATTCCAGCCGGAAATCCGGCAATTTCTGCTCCTGGTGGGGAACACCAGGATCATCAAGAACCGGCGTAAGCGGTTTCTCTTCTGGAAGTTCAAGGTCAACAACCCGGTTAACCTGAATATCGACAAAATTGTGAAGGCCTGCCAGAAGATGGCCGAAACCAAAACAGGCGCGCTTATCGTGATAGCCCAGCAAAACGAACTGGCCCAGTACATTGCCACTGGGCAGCCGGTCGAGGCAGCCATTTCCGAGGTGCTTATCGAAACGATCTTCTTCAAGAACAGCCCGCTGCACGACGGGGCGGTTATCATCATCGGGGATAAGATCCGTGCGGCACGCTGTATCATGCCTGTGTCAAATAAAGCCACCATCCCCACATTTTACGGTCTCCGCCATCGCGCCGCCGTGGGGATCACGGAGAAGTCCGACGCCATTGCCATCATCGTTTCGGAAGAGCGGGGTGAAATTGCCTATGGCTACGAAGGCAAACTTTATGAGAATATATCGCCGGCGGGGCTGTCTAATGTGCTGGAGAGCCTTTTTAAATAATGCAGGAACGCAGGAATATTAATAATGCAGGCAATGCAGGCAATGCCGGGGATGAAGGTGTTTTTGAGGGTT
>JBAXFZ010000661.1:0-1560 GCA_037139685.1 Bacteroidota bacterium | reverse complement strand
CTCAACATCAGTGGCATCAAAAGAGTCCTTTACATTACTGTCGACATCGAATACCCCGATTATTTCACCTTCCCGGTTTTTCAGGGGAACAACGATTTCAGACTGTGAGCGCGAATCGCACGCAATGTGTCCCGGAAAAAGATGTACATCCGGAACGACAACAGTTTCCTGCCGGTCAACAGATGCCCAGCATACGCCGGTGTGTTTCTGCAAAACCTGGCAGGCGAGTGGTCCCTGGTAATTCCTGACGGTGAGTTCGCCTGACTTGAGTAAATAAAATCCGGTCCAGGAAAAATATTCCATTTTATGATGCAGCACTGCAACGATGGTAGCCATCCGTGCGTCGGGATCGGCTGACTTATTCATAAGCGCTGCCAGCTGTTCATGCAAACGCTGGTAACGGGCATGTTTTTTTGAAGTTTCCATTAATCGGATCAGGCGAGATCGAAGGTAGCAGTGAAATGTCTCATAATAGGAGCTTCAGTTATAATTTTCAACCCTTTGCGAATGGTGTCGCGGCGATCGTAAACGTTTTTCAGGGCCACAGCTACCACGTCCATATGATTGTTTGTATATACCCGCCGTGGGATGGCCAGGCGCATGAGTTCCAATGCCGGATAGCGGTTTAAACGGGTAACCGGGTCGCGGTCGGCAAGGACGGCGCCAATTTCAACCCCGCGCACACCGGCTTCACGGTAAAGTTCAACGGCGAGGGTTTGTGCCTGGAATTCTTCTTTGGGAAGCTGCGTCAGGAACCTTTTCGCATCAACGAAAACAGCATGGCCCCCGATGGGCTGCTGCAAAGGGATTCCGAAATCCATTAACTGCTTCCCAAGGTATTCCACCTGTTTTATCCTGGTTTCCAGGTAATCGAATTCAGTGCCATCATAAAGACCCTGGGCCAAAGCATTCATGTCGCGTCCCGACATTCCGCCATAGGTAATGTACCCCTCGAACATGATGTTGAAAACACTCGCCTTGCTGTGTAACTCCTTGCTTCGCATGGCAATGAATCCACCCATGTTCACAATGGCGTCTTTCTTGGCACTCATGGTCATGACATCGGCACAGGCGAACATTTCATGAACAATTTCACGTATGGTTTTGTCCTGGTAGCCCTTTTCACGCAATTTGATGAAATAGGCATTTTCGGCAAAGCGTGCAGAATCAAACACCACAATCTTACCATATTTATCAGCCAGGTGCCTCACCATTTTCAGGTTTTCAATCGAAACAGGTTGCCCGCCTGAAGAATTGCAGGTAACCGTCATTATGATGAAAGGAATTTTATCTCCCTTGGTTTTCAGAATATTTTCCAGTTTCACAGGGTCAACATTGCCTTTGAACGGGTGAGACAGGGTGGTGTCAAAGGCCTCGTCAATGGTGCAGTCGACCGCAGTGGCCTTGCGGAATTCAATGTGCCCTTTTGTCGTATCAAAATGCGAATTTCCGGGAACGATATCGCCCTCTTTGATCAGTACCGAAAAAAGCACATTTTCAGCGGCTCGTCCCTGGTGGGTGGGTAAGAAGTGTTCAAATCCAAGTACTTTCTGGATTGCA
>JBAXFZ010000660.1:0-1569 GCA_037139685.1 Bacteroidota bacterium | reverse complement strand
CGGGGAGCCAGGGTCCTGCTGTTCCTGAGCCTGCGGCCGACAAGCAGCACTTCGTACCCGGCATTCACCAGGGTGCGGCAGGTACGGTCGACCCGCTGGTCGGTGGTAAGGTCGTTGGTGACGGCGACGATGGCTGTTTTCGGAGACGAGGACATAATAAATAGCGAAATGGCGAAATAGCGAAAAACAAAGTTAGTTTTTTCGGCTGAATTATCAGCCATTTGAAGTAATTTTGGCCTTTTTCCTGCCCATGCATTTAGACCAGAAAGTATCGTTAAAATCACTTCATACCTTCGGAATGGAGGTGGAGGCCAAGTATTTTGTTGAAGCAAAGACACTTGCTGAGGTGCTGACCCTGTTGAACTACCGCCATATGATCCATATGCCGATACTCTTCCTGGGCGGGGGAAGCAACATGCTGTTTACCCGCGATTTCACAGGTATTGTTGTCAAAATAAATTCGAAGGGGATCTCTGTCAGGGATGAGGATGACAGCCGGGTGGTTGTAACCGCCGAGGCGGGTGAAAACTGGGACGATTTTGTACAGTATTGCGTTGGCCGCGGTTGGGCAGGCATTGAAAATCTTTCCCTTATCCCGGGAACGGTTGGTGCCGCGCCAATCCAGAACATCGGGGCCTATGGCGTTGAGGTTGGGAATGTGATCGAGTCGGTGCAGGTGGCGGAGGTCAGTTCGGGAAAACAAAGGATATTCACCAACGGTGAATGTTGTTTTGGTTATCGCGACAGCATCTTCAAGGGAGAGCTGAAGGGTAAAGTTATCATCCTGAGCGTTACCTTCCGGCTGGCGAAGGTCCGGGGAACACAGGGAGACTATCCGGCAGGCGCCCCAGTTTTGCAGCTGGATTACGGAAATATACGAAACGAACTTGAACGCATGGGGGTGGCTGACCCGTCAATCGGCGCTGTGAGGGAGGCTGTCTGCAACATCCGGCGCAGCAGGCTGCCCGATCCGGCTGAGATAGGAAATGCCGGAAGCTTCTTTAAGAACCCGGTGATCAACAGGGTTTTGTTTACATCCATCCGGGAACGGTTTCCAGACATCCCGTTTTTCACGCATCCCCGGCTGAATGTTGCTGCGGCGGATCAGTCACCGGTTTCGCGTCAACAGGTTCCGGGGAACCTGCAAGATGATTCTGAAATGATAAAAATCCCCGCAGCCTGGCTTATTGAACAGTGCGGCTGGAAAGGCTTTCGCGCCGGGGATGCTGGTGTGTACCCGGGCCAGCCCCTTGTGCTTGTAAACTACGGGAATGCAAATGGCCGCCAGGTCATGGATCTGGCAAACCAGATTATCGATTCCGTCAGGCTGAAATTCGGCATCAGCCTCGAAACCGAGGTAAATGTGATTGGCTGAGGTTGTTCATGATTTGATCCTCGCGGCAAAAAAGCAGGATCTCTTTATTCGGTGCGCAGCGCTCCCACGAGATCGGTGACGGCATTGATCCTGTGACGCTCCATATAATCTGCGATCCCATCCACAATGTGAACAGAAACCGCCGGGTCGATAAAATTGGCTGTGCCTACCTGTATGGCGGAGGCCCCGGCAAG
>JBAXFZ010000659.1:0-1590 GCA_037139685.1 Bacteroidota bacterium | reverse complement strand
GCAAAGGTTTTTTCAACCGGAGAAGAAGGCACCGGCAAAGGCATCACTGCAATGAGGATTGACCAAACCAATAAAAAACTCTTTCCCGGGTTAAAAATAGCTTCAGTTGAATCGTTGATTTTACTATTTTTGCGTTACTGTTAAATAATTAACAAACTTTAACGCAACATGACGAAACGTACGTTGAAAATCAGGGACCTTACCCTGCGCGATGGCCAGCAATCCCTCTTTGCTACCCGGATGACCCAGGACCAGGTCGACCGTGTGTTACCCTATTTTAAAGACGCCCGTTTTTATGCCATGGAGGTGTGGGGCGGCGCCGTTCCCGATTCGATCATGCGTTATTTGTCAGAAAATCCCTGGGAAAGGCTTGAAAAAATCAAAGCAGCCGTGGGGGATGTTTCATTGCTGACGGCCCTTTCACGCGGCCGGAACCTGTTTGGCTACAATCCCTATCCCGAGGAGGTGATCGAAGGGTTCAACCGGCTGGCTGTGAAGTCGGGGATTGGCATCATGCGCATCTTTGATGCCCTCAACGACGTCGAGAACATGAAATCGACGATCAAATATGTGAAACAAAACGGTGGCATCGCCGATTGCGCCATCAGTTTCACCGTCGACCCGAAATTTTCGACCCGACAGAAATTCCGTTCATGGATCCATTTCAAGGCCCTGCCGCACGACATCTTCACCATCGACTATTTTGTTGAGAAAGCCCGCCAGCTGGAAGCGCTGGGCGCCGACATGATCTCCATCAAAGACATGGCCGGGCTCATCTCTCCATCACAAACCGGGAAGCTGATCCGGCGGCTAAAAGAAGAGGTACAAGTACCGATCGACTTTCACACCCATTGCACCCCGGGATATGGCCTTGCCTCAGTTTTGTCGGCCATCGTGAACGGGGTCGATATTGTGGATACCAACATCTGGAATTTCGCCGGGGGCCCTGCAGCACCGGCCTATGAACTGATCCACATTTTCTGTGATAAAATGGGCATCGACACCGGGGTGAACCCCGAAGCAGTGGCAGCCATCAACAGGGAACTCAAAATCATCCGGCAGGAATTGTCAGAATACGATACCTGCAAATCATTCCCCATTGAGTTCGATTTCATCAAAGACAAACTTCCGAAGGAGGTCAACAAACTTTTTGTCAAGGCCATTTACCAGGCCAAACACGACCGGGAGGAAGACCTGCTTTGCACCTGCCTCGAAATTGAGACCTATTTCAATTTCCCGGAACCCGATGAAGCGGTAAAAAGAGCAGAGATCCCCGGAGGCATGTACACCAACATGCATGCCCAGCTCAAACAGCTCAAGCTTGACCATCTGCTCCCGCGCGTACTTGAACTGGTGCCGCTGGTGCGCATCAAATCGGGTTGTCCTCCGCTCGTAACCCCTACCAGCCAGATCGTCGGCGTGCAGGCCGTCAACTGTGTGATCGACGAAAACAAGGATCTCCCCTACTTCACTACCAAATCGATCCAGTTTGTCAACCTGGTCAAGGGTATTTACGGGAGAACCCCGATTCCGGTTGACCCCGATTTCAGGGAACAACTCACCGGTGTAAGGGAGGAAACCCCCTATGAC
>JBAXFZ010000658.1:0-1601 GCA_037139685.1 Bacteroidota bacterium | reverse complement strand
GTACCACGATTACACCGCCCTCTCAACGAATCTCAATCAGAGCAACCTTTATACCATCTCGGTAAAGGCAGGTTACGCCAGCACCTACGCTACTTTCTGGATCGATTACAACCATAACAACACCTTCGATGCCGGGGAGATCATCTGCCAGGTCTATTGCGGAAGTCCAGGAGCAACTTACAATGTTACCTTTACACCTCCTCTCTCGGCCACACTCGGGACAACGGTTCTGAGGGCCATGACTAACTACGGCAGTTATAATAGCGACCCCTGCGCCTCTCTCTCATACGGCAACTGCTCTGATTTCACAGTCAACATCACAGCTCCCGTCCCCCCACCTACCATCACAACAACCGCAGCAACCGGGGTGACCTCAGCAGCTGCAAATCTGAACGGTATTGTCAATGCCAACGGGACCTCAACAACCCCCTCGTTCAATTACGGGCTTACCGTTGCCTACGGGAACACTGCAGCAGCATCCCCAAGCCCGGTCACTGGGAGTATTGACACTCCTGTCAGCGCCTCCATTTCAGGATTGTCGCCCAATACCACTTACCATTACAGGGCAACCGGAACGAATGTCAACGGCACATACAACGGGGGTGATATGACATTTACCACCAATGCCTTACTTCCCACGGTGACAACCCAGCCAGCCACCAGTGTATCGGGGGTTTCAGCCCAGCTGAACGGAATAATCAACCCGAATAATGCAGCCACCACTGTTAAATTTGCCTACGGTTTGACGACCGCCTACGGCGACACAATTACAGGCACCCCATCAAGTCTTACCGGAGTAGCACCGCAAGGTGTGATGGCCGGCATCAGCGGGCTTTCATTCAACACAACCTATCATTTCAAGGCACTCGGCACCAATATTGCAGGTACCCAGACTGGCACCGACCTGACCTTCACGACCCTGCCAACCGTTACCTGCATCCCGGTTTACTCTTCTGGCTGCGGCACAGGCTGGGGACTGACAAACTTCGCACTGGGCAGCATATCCCAGGCGATACCCTGTACAGGCACGCCCAGTTATTACCATGATTACACCGCATCCACCACCACCGACCTCATTCCGAACAACAGCTACACCATTACGATGTCGGGCAATTATCAGAACCTTTATGTCACTGTATGGATCGATTTAAACCATAACAATATTTTTGATGTAGCGACCGAGAAACTTGGAAACGCCTATTGCTATTCTGTAGGATACACGATGGGCATTACCATACCTGGCTCGGCCCTGCCGGGTCCGGCAAGGCTCAGAATTATGGCAAGGGATTACAACGTCGGCTATCCTACCGATCCCTGCTCCCAAACCGAGATCCTGGGGAACTGCGCAGACTTCACTGTAAATATCCTTCCTCCCGGTCCTCCATTGGCAACAACAAATGCCGCGACTAACTTAGGCGGCACGATTGCCACGCTGAACGGTGTGGTTAACCCCGACAACCTTTCGACTACCGTTACATTCGATTATGGCCTTACAATCGCATACGGTAATTCGGCTACCGGGACCATCCTTACCGGCGGGACCAACCAGAACGTGTACGGCTACCCCACTGGGCTGTTATCAAACACAATCCACTCCAGAT
>JBAXFZ010000657.1:0-1607 GCA_037139685.1 Bacteroidota bacterium | reverse complement strand
CTCCTTGTCCTTTACGGGGGCATCATTTCCCGTCAGCCCGTTTTTGAAACGGTCAACCATCAGGAAGTACATCACCATGGCCTCCCGGTCGGCACGGGTGAGATTTTTTGAATCAGTGAGTGCTTTTCCATCCTGCACAGGAACCAGGATCTCATTGGAGATTCCTGTGCCGTTGTATGCATAAACGCGGATAAAACTCCGTGACGACTCCTTTGCCTTGCGTGGGATTTCAATAGTAATGCCGGCACTGTCCCTTTTCCAGAATTTATGATCAAGCAGGTAGTTCTCCCAGAAAACAAAAATTGAATCGGCTTTGTTCTTCATGCCCAGGGTTATCCGACGGCCGTCGGCCTTTTTAGAAAACAGCATGGGCAATCCGTTCTGGTTCAGGTTCCCGATGGTAAGCAGCGAATTGTAGCCGCCGTTGTTGTTTGAAACTGAATCGTGGTTGTTGGGGTCCGATTTCTCCTTCCCGTCGATGATCAGTTTGTACTGGTACCGGCCGGGGAAAAGCTGGAAATCGATATTCCATTTGCCGTCCCGATCGTACATATAGCCTGCCGAGGGGTTCCATTCATTCATCTGCCCCTTGATGAGAACACGTTTGTATTTCTTGTTTTTCGGATCAAAGGTGAACCTGTATTTTATTTTGGTCGATTTTTCAAGGATCAATGAATAACAGTATCCCTTCGACCAGATTTTCAACACCGAAAGTTTCGGGAAGTCCCGTTCAGCAGGTTTGATGACCAGTTGGGCAGAATCGGCCGACATGGTAGCTTTGAGCGTTGGGTCCAGTTTCATCGAGTCGATCTGTTTTGGCCTTACCAGGTAATCGGCTAGCACCAGGACCGTGGAATCTGAATTAATCCTGACCGGCGCGGTGAGTTTGATCATTTGCGGCTCCTTCGGCAGGGGAAGGTCGTTGTTCGAGGTGCAGCTCCATATGGCTGGTGAAAGGGCTGCCGCAAGGATAAGAAGGTGTCTGGTGTTCATTTTTTTCGTTTTAGTGATCGTAATGGTGTGCCTGTTGATTTTTTTAATAACCACAAGCTTATTTATTTTTTCCGGGTCTAAATGGTTTATTGTGTTCCCGGCTGTTTCCGGTTTTGTTTGAAAAATTCATTTCATCATCGCCTTTACAGCGCCTGTATAACCTCGGTTCCTTTTATCTTTCCATCCAGTTTCAAAGTTAAAATATATGTCCCGGCAGCTTTATGATGATGATATTCAACGAGGTTGTCTGATTTCGGAACCAATCCCGAAAAGATGGTTTCGATTGTATTCCCCGACATATCGACCAGGTTTAATGAAACGTTTGACCCTGCCGGAGCAGAAAAAGGGATCATGGTATGGTCGCGGAAGGGATTTGGCCTGACCGGATCAAGCCTTACATCCGGGAACGGGGTCTCGTTCATGCCGGTGGTGTAAGGGAAAAAACGGGTCAGGGGAAGCTTCAGGTGCCCCTTCCAGTTGCCCCAGCTGTGACCCTCATGCCACTCCCTGAATAGAAATGCATATCCCCTGGCCTGCAGGATGTCGCGCAAACCATGGACCATGGGGATTAATATATCGATGTCGTATGTGCCGATGTCGATGTACAGGTCAAG
>JBAXFZ010000656.1:0-1611 GCA_037139685.1 Bacteroidota bacterium | reverse complement strand
ATGAGATCGGGATGCTTGCCAATGCCGGCGCCTATGTCTCCGACACAATTGGCGGCACCGGACACGTGAGGGTTACGGTTTCCCCATCCTGCATCAGGGCTGACTTCATCCGGGCCTGGCTGCCGGCTGATACGCTAAGCGGCATCCATCATAACCGTGAAACAGCATTCTCCTATACCATTGGGAGCTGTTCTACACAAGGGATATTTGCAACGGTCAAAATACCTGATATTTTGGTTTCGCCGAACCCGGCAAATGAAAGGTTCACTATTGGCTTGCCTGGTAATCAGCAGTTGCGTGAGATCGTCGTGTACAATACCCTGGGAAGAAAGTTGTTGCAGTCTGAATCAAAAACTGTTGATGTAACCATGCTTCCTGCCGGGATTTACTTTCTGAATATCCGAACTTCGAGCTGCATAACAAATAAGAAACTTATAATCAGCCGATAATGAAAATACAGGTAATCTTCAAATTCCTTTTGCTTCGCTGATATATTTCCATATCCGGTTGGTTAATTGCCTGATTATTTCAAGGGCAGTTTGGCAACCTGTTTTTAAAAAACCATCCTTTTTATAAAAGTTTCAAAAAATGAAAAAGACACTGTTAACCTTCGCGCTGCTAATGGGCTCAATGGCGCTCCCTGCACAGGAAAGCTTTATGGTTAAAACTGAAACAAGGTACTGGGATAATTCGAAAACCTATGCCGGGTACACCCTTTTCGGCACCAGGGGCGTTACCTACCTGATCGATTTTGAAGGGCATGTGGTCCACACTTGGAACATCGGCACAAATCCCAGGTTCACAGGCGATGGCGTGCTCCTGGATGCAGTGGGAGGCAACCCCAGCAACCAGAATACCTGGAAGGAGCTTGACTGGGCCGGCAACACGGTGTGGCAATATACCGAATCACGCAGCAATTACCACGGCCACCATGATTTTACAAAGATTTACAACCCGAAACTGGGCGACTCGACATTCCTATATATTGCAAACAAGGACCTGACCGCCCAGCAATGCCTGGATGCCGGGTGTGATCCGCAGTATGATTATACCGGCTCGCAGATGGATGCCATCGTTGAGGTGAACCGCCAGGGAACCGTTATCTGGGAATGGTGGTTTTTCAACCATGTGGTACAGGATATGTTCCCCTCAAAATCTACTTATGGCATTATTGCCAGTACGCCTGGAAGGATCAACCTGAATATCCGCGGGAATCATGTCAAAAGCGACTGGCTGCACTGCAACTCGCTCGATTACAACGAGACCCTCGACCTGGTTGTCGTGAACTCGGTTCATGGTGAATTCTATGTTATCGACCACAGGAATACCTTTATCGCCAACCAGCCTGCAAACAGCATTGCCCTGGCTGCCACAACTGCCGGCGATTTCAAATACAGGTTCGGCGACCCGGCCAAGTATAACCAGGGCGATCCTCCCAGCGTGCTGGACAACTGGGAAAAGGCGACGGCAGGGAACAAACAGCTCGGGGGTTCCCACGACATCCAGTGGATCAGACCGGGGCTCCAGGGTGAGGGTAACTTCATGGTGTTCGACAATGCCCAGAACCTATTCGAACTTACACCTCAATCCTATGTGCTGGAGATCAATCCC
>JBAXFZ010000655.1:0-1614 GCA_037139685.1 Bacteroidota bacterium | reverse complement strand
CTTACAGGATAGTCCTGAATCTAACTCTCCGAAAAAGAGATGTGTTTTGAGTAGTTCCAAGTCGTTCCGTATTAAAACTTGCCCAAAACCTGCCCAAATCCCAAAAGAAAAACCCCGAACGTGTTAAGGTTCAGGGTTCTGACTTGGTTTTGCTGTGGCATCGACTGGAATAATCCGCATACTATTCAGAACTATTCAGTTGAAACAGTGATTCTGTTATAGCAACAGTGATGATCTTTTATATCTTTTTAAGCATTGAAATTTTCCATAAATCCTTGTGATTCATGCGTAAGACAGGCGCGATGGCAAGATATCCTCCACGGCCAATGCTTTTTTTCAGGGCTTCAAGCTCCCTGATCTTCAGCGAAAGTTCCGGATCAACAAGGATTTCAATGTCATTTTCCTTCAGCATCATCATCGTTTTTGCCTTCATGGAAAGTTCAAGATATAAACTGATGAAACAATACATGTCAACCACTACCTCCCAGGGAAAATGGTCCTTCAGGGAAACCAGGAAAGAACCTGTTTTCGTTGAAGCAAACCGGCCCCTTCTGATCATTCTGAGAATTTCTGTTTCAGAATCGAATTCCAGTTCAAGCCAGTTGCGGATCGATCGCTCGTTGGCAGAAAAAATCAGGGTGATTGACAGAGGGACCAGTAGCAGGATGGTCACTGTCGACACAACCGGAGAGACAAGGAACTGGTTAAATATCCCGTGGATGAGGAACGCGGCGAGGAGTCCTGTCGCGATGCCCCATCCAAGGCTTGCTTTCCGGTTGAGGGCACTCATACATAAAATACCGAAAATTGCCGTGGTGCCGCTGTGCATGACAGCCGTCCCAAATCCACGGGTGATCCATATCATAAGATTGCTCTGGCTGTCTGCATATTGTGACAGGTAGAAGAGGTTCTCGGCAAAGGAAAAGGCCGCCCCTATGGCAAAACCATAGATGGCACCATCGATCATGAATCCGGCTTTACCCTTTTTAATCAGAATCCAGAGAAGGGTGCATTTAAGGGTTTCTTCTAACACGGGTGCAATAAAACCGGAGTAGGATTCAAAACTGACATGCACATACTTCATCAGCATGGTATTCAAATAGAAACTTCCCGCGGCACTCACCAGGCCCCATCCAAAACAGAGTACCAGCAGCGGTTTGCATACAAGCTTGTAGCTGTCAAGGTATAACAGCATGACCAGGAAGAGAAATACAGGAATAAGGCTGACAAACATTTTTATAACCATGGACCGATAGTTTTAGCAGTTAATATTGGAGTACACCTGTTTTGTCAACGCTTTAAAAGTAGTAAGACCTTTAATGCAGACCAAATTTTTGGTGAAATATCTTTATATCTGGAAAAAACGCTCACGTTGACCAGCCTTTGCAGGAATAGCGGACCATCTCATTTAATTGATCGCTAATATTATAAGGTGGTCAACACAAACTGGCGGCAGGTGGTCAGATAAGTCGTTTTACCCAAATAATATCCAGGGGATGAATCTAAAATTGACTATTTTTACAAATATTACCAACTTTTTAATCCAACAGTTGTATTTAAAGATATTGTCCCAAACTTAGTTGAAATATAGGTTAAAAAGGAAGGACCAGACAT
>JBAXFZ010000654.1:0-1618 GCA_037139685.1 Bacteroidota bacterium | reverse complement strand
TGGGGATTGTCTGATCAATTTTATCACCTTTAATTACAATCAATTCAGATTTGGTAAGTATGTACAAGTTTTCTTCTCTTGATGCAACATCGATCAAACCATCGGTTTTCGGCAGATCAATAACGTTGAAGTCAGTCTTCATCAGGCAAAAGAGTCCATTGTCGGAACACACCCATGTCAGATTGTTTGCAGAATCGTAAAATAAATCATTAATGGATATAGGATTGATATTATAGGGAAATCTTCTGAGGGTTCCCGTCTTTGTATTATATACGATTAGATCACAAATAAAAATTCCTTCACCAAAACCCCCTAGAAGTATCTCATTGTTGCTTATTGGACAGGCAGCCCAAGGCAAGAAGAATTTGTGGTCATTAAAAATTATTTGTTTTTCATTCAAGGTCGAAATGGGATATGTATCTATCTTAAAATAACTACCTGCATATATGGTATCGTTGATAACTGCCAGCGAAAATTTATTATCATTCAGACGATCAATGCGTTGGACTTTCGATAGCAAAGGATTTAATTTATTGATTACCATTTTGAAAACACCTCCACGCATAACATTTGTATGTGAGGTGAAAAATATCTGATTTTTGTACTCCACAATACCTAATATGCTTGATTTTCTTGCTGAATCAGTCCTATTTGGATTAGAATAAAACTCTAAATCTTTTTCGTATCGTATTTCATAGAAAACAGAATCCTTGAAAAGATAAATTCCATAATCAGTCCCGACAATCAACATCTTATAGAAATCACTGTAGTGCAACCGTCTGATTGAATTTGGGAATTTTGAATTGAAATGATAAACCCCAGTAACCTTATTGTTTTCAATGATTGCCAATCCGTCTTTATAACAACCCACATAAATGCGTTTACCATCGGTTGCCAAAGCCCAGACTCTATTCCCCGCCAGCCCATCAGCTTTTCTGAAATTTGTAAATTTGCTTCCATCATACTTGGACAAACCATTATCCGTACCAATCCACATATACCCCTCACGATCCTTCAATATGCTCATGACCTTATTGCCAGCCAGACCATCATCTTCGTTAAAATGAACGTAGGGCTTGGTTTGTGGAAATAAGACCAAAGGAAAGATAATGAATGCCAATAAGAGTAGTTGCGTGGTGAATTTTTTCAAATCGATAGCATTTTCTTAATATCCTTGGTTATAATCGCACTTGTTCTTACCGATACGGGAATTTTGACCCCACTTTTTAATAATACAAAGCTTTCATTTGCCCTGCTGAATTTTCTAATGTAGTGGATGTTGACTAAGAAGGACTTATGGGTGCGATAGAACTGATTCTCTGGCAAAATTTCCTGCAGTTCCTTTAGAGATTTGGTGACAAGGATTTCTTTACCTGTATACGTTACTACGATAGAATATGACTGATCAGCACGACAATATTCGATGGTTTTGGTGTTTTCCATAATAAACCCATTTTCAACATCAAGAATGATGTTCTTACCATCAATTTCAGCCGTACAGAGGAGGTTTATCTTATCCTCAAGCTCCTTCTGGTGTTGTTCATATACAAGTTCCTCTGATACCTTTTTTAAAGCTTCTTGGAGTTCAAGGAAGTTCACGGGTTTCAACAGGTAATCA
>JBAXFZ010000653.1:0-1635 GCA_037139685.1 Bacteroidota bacterium | reverse complement strand
CAGTCAACCTGGCTATGCGCCATGGGAAAGACGTACTGATGATCCTGGATCAGGCTGATAACCTGGCCCGCCATTTCAGCCGCCTTCTGATGTGCCCCACCTCGGGCATCTCATACGGGGAACCCGAGCCCAACTCCTTTTCCTTCAATTCACCCTACGGGGCCTGTCCTCAATGCAACGGGCTGGGCACTGTTTCGGAAATCGATATCAACAAGATCATTCCCGACCGCACAAAGAGCATAAAAAAAGGCGGTATCGTCCCTATCGGGGAATACAAGAATTCGTGGATATTCAAGCAGATCGAGGCCATAGGCGAAAAGTACGGGCTTGACATCAACACCCCCATCGCCGAGATCCCCGAACATGCCATTCACGTCATCCTGAACGGATCGGACGAGGTATTCAGGGTGAAGAATGAGTACCTGGGAGTCTCCTCAAGCTACTCGCTTAACTTCGAGGGGATCGTGAGCTTTATCAACTCCCAGCATGCCGAAGCCGCCCCGGCCGGCATCATGAAATGGGTGAGCAGTTTCATGAATAAAATGCCCTGTCCCGAATGCGAGGGGGCAAGACTGAAAAAGGAGTCCCTCTATTTTAAAATCGGGGGTAAAAACATTTCGGAGCTGGCCAACACCGACCTGGTAAACCTTGCTGAGTGGTTCGACAATCTTAACCGGCGCCTTGACGAACGCAAGCGGACCATTGCCTATGAGATTATCAGGGAGATCAGGAACCGTATCCAGTTCCTGCTTGATGTCGGCATCGGCTACCTGACACTGAACCGGACAGCCCGAAGCCTTTCGGGTGGCGAAAGTCAGCGGATAAGGCTGGCCACCCAGATCGGGTCGCAGCTTGTGGGGGTCCTTTATATCCTGGATGAGCCCAGCATCGGGCTGCACCAGCACGACAACCTGAGACTTATCAATGCACTTAAAAGCCTGCGCGATGCAGGCAATTCGGTGATCGTGGTCGAACATGACCAGGAGACCATCATGGCTGCCGATCATGTGATCGACATCGGTCCCGGAGCCGGGGTCCATGGCGGGAGAATCGTGGCACAGGGCACCCCGGAAGAGATCATGAAAAGCAGTCAGCTCACTGGCCTCTACCTGAGCGGCAAACGAAAAATCAATATCCCCGCCGAACGAAGGAAGGGAAACGGGAAATTTTTAAAACTTACCGGTGCCACGGGAAATAACCTGAAAAATGTCGAGCTTAACATTCCGCTGGGCAAACTCATCTGCATCACGGGACTATCAGGCAGCGGCAAATCATCACTTATCAACGAAACCCTCTATCCCATCCTGAGCCGGCATTTTTTCAGGTCGGACCAGAAACCGTTGCCCTATCTTTCGGTCGACGGCCTGAAAAACATCGACAAGGTCATCGAAATCGACCAGTCGCCCATCGGACGCACCCCGCGCTCCAATCCCGCCACCTATACAAAGATGTTTGACGACATCAGGAAGCTGTTTGCCGAATTGCCTGAATCGAAGATCAGGGGCTACAAGCCTGGCCGGTTTTCATTCAATGTAAAGGGCGGCAGGTGCGAAACCTGCAAAGGGGCCGGGTTAAGGGTAATCGAAATGAATTTTCTTCCCGACGTTTACGTGCCGTGCGAAACCTGCAGGGGAC
>JBAXFZ010000652.1:0-1638 GCA_037139685.1 Bacteroidota bacterium | reverse complement strand
TGTGATCTCGTCAGGCAGGTTTGTCTCCACCACCCGGGGAATATCCGTTGAGGTTCCGTCTCCCCAGTTTATCGTTAAAAAATCGCGGTAGCCGTTGGCAGGACTGGGTGTGAAGGTATAGGAGGTCAGGGTGAGTTCGTATGTCAGGCCCGAGATATGTTTATACGACATTTCAGCAGCCCGCTGGTGCGTTGCAAAAAGGTGAAGAGGCAATGTAAGACAGGACAACAGGAGCAGCAAAAGCAGTCGTGAAAACAATTGTCTCGGCATATCGGTCAGGGTGGTTGGGTAACTAACGTCAAAAGTAATAATTTTCTGCGCGCAGGGTGAGATATCGCTGCAATATTTCAACCCATTCTGAATTTTAAATTAAATTTGCAGGGCATTCCGGCATGCATCTGCCAGCCTGTTTACACAAATGAAACCGGGGGTTTTACGGCACTTTTATATGACCGGCCCGGCCGGCCGGAGAACAACAATGAAAACAGAAAACTAACCGAAGTGATGTATCAACAGGAACCTGAAGTCGAAAAACAGGAGATAATCAAGCGCTACAGGAACCTGCTTCGTGTATGGAAACCCCGTAACCCCGAAGATAAAAAGGTGGTCAGGAAGGCCTTTAAAATGGCACTGGAGGCGCATAAGGACATGCGCCGCAAGACAGGAGAGCCATACATCTACCATCCCCTGAGCGTTGCCACTATTGCCGTTGGAGAAATCGGGCTGGGAGCTACCTCCATCGTTTGTGCCCTGCTGCACGATGTGGTGGAGGATACCGAATACACCATCGAGGATATCCGGGGACTGTTCGGCGACAAGGTTGCCACCATCATCGACGGGCTTACGAAAATCAAGGGGATTTTTGACCAGAGGACAACCTCCATCCATGCCGAAAATTTCAAAAAGATACTGCTCACCCTCTCCGACGATGTCAGGGTGATCCTGATAAAGCTGGCCGACAGGCTGCATAATATGAGGACTTTGTATGCCCTTGGCCATGAAAAACAGCTGAAGATCTCCTCAGAAACCATTATTCTCTATGCACCCCTTGCTCACCGCCTCGGGCTGCATGCTATCAAAAGCGAACTTGAAGATCTTGCCCTGAAATATACTGAACCCGAGGTATATGAAACCATTTCCAGGAAACTCAGGGAGACAGCCGCCGACCGTAACCGGTTCGTCAATAAGTTCATCTTTCCGATCAAGAAGGCGTTAACGTTAAAGGGGATCTCCTTTGATATCAAGGCGAGGGAAAAATCGATCGCAGCCATCAATTTAAAGATGAAGAAAAAGGAGGTTGCCTTCGAGGAGATCTATGATATCTATGCCGTTAGGATCGTAATAGATTCGCCCGTTGAAACTGAAAAAGCGGATTGCTGGAAAGTTTACGCCGCCATTACCGATTCGTACCGCCCCAACATGGAACGGCTGCGCGCCTGGATATCGATTCCAAAGGCCAATGGTTATGAGGCGCTGCACACAACAGTCATGAGCCATACCGGCGAATGGGTCGAAATCCAGATTCGTTCCCGGACGATGGACGAAATAGCCGAAAAGGGTTATGCCGCCCACTGGAAGTACAAAGAGGCCATGCATGCCAACAGCCAGCTCGATAACCGGCTCGACCGCCTCGAGGAG
>JBAXFZ010000651.1:0-1639 GCA_037139685.1 Bacteroidota bacterium | reverse complement strand
TCCAAGCACCTCCTTAACCTCGCCGAATGGATTGGCCGACTGTACCGGCCATTCGGTGATGACCACCACAACTTTTTGTCCGTTTTTAGCCCCGTTCAGTTTAGTAATAGGAATAAAAATATCAACAGGCATGGTTGCATTATCGGGCCTGAGAAACGCAAAATTCTTAGAGGTTTCGATGGTCCCGACAAATTGCTTTTTATTGCGTTTGATGATCTCTGCAATCTCTCCTTCCAATTTATGGCCTTTCCGCCTGGGAAAAATAAACACCTTGACCTTGTCGCCATGCAACGCATGGTTTGTGTTGGTTGCGGCAATGAAAACATCTTCTGATTTATCCTCCGGAATTACGTATGCTTTCCCGGTCTGTTTCATATCCACAGTTCCGGTGAGAGAGGTCTTTACCTCCTTTTCATACCGCGGGCTTCCGGTATTGATCTGGTATTTGCCCCGTTTGCTCATCGCCAGCTCCTGGTTCTTGAACAACTGCCCGATGATCAGGCTGATCAGGTCCTTGCTTGCCCGGTCCTGGATTCCCAGCCGCGCGGCTACCTGCTTGTAATTGAAACTGCTGTATGGATTGTTCTGGAAGACATCCAGCACCGATTTCACAAAGGTGTTCTTGTCACTGCCGCTTAAACTCTTTTTCTTGCCCATAAAATTGTTGTTATTTTTATTGAAATATTATTCAATCCTTCTCCTGCGGGTAAAGAGACCTTGCATGCAAGGTCTCTACGATAGGTTGCATGCAAGGTCTCTACGATGGGTTGCATGGGATTGCCGACAACAACGTTTTCGTATATTCCGACTGCGGGTCTGCATAAACCTGGTCGGCCTCGCCCATCTCCTCAATTCTGCCGTTTTTCATGACGATCAGCCGGTCCGACATATATTTCACCACCGACAGGTCGTGGGAAATAAAGATATAGGTCAGGCCGTAATCCTTTTTCAGGTCATTCAGCAGGTTCAGCACCTGCGCCTGGATGGAGACATCGAGGGCCGAAACTGACTCGTCGCAGATGATCAGCCTGGGTTCGACGGCAAGCGCCCGTGCTATACATATCCGTTGCCGCTGCCCGCCTGAAAATTCGTGCGGGTAACGATAATAATGCTCCGGTTTAAGCCCCACCTGCCTGAGCAGTTCCATCACCCTGGCTTTCCTGCCGGCGGTGTTTCCGTGCAACCCGTGAACCTTCATCGGCTCAAGAATGGCCGGCCCTGCAGCCAGTCTCGGATTCAGAGAGGAAAACGGGTCCTGGAAGATGATCTGCAAATCCTTGCGCAGCTCTTTAAGTTTGCCGGAAGTCAGGGTGGTTATATCTCTATCCTTGTAGTATATCTTACCTTCCGAAGCAGGTATCAGCTCAAGAACCACCCTGGCCAGTGTCGTTTTCCCGCTTCCCGACTCCCCTACAATGCCGAGCGTTTCTCCGGGAAAGACATGAAAACTCGTTGTTTGCAGGGCGGTAAAGGAACCGAATTGTTTGCCCACCTTTTCGACCAGCAGGAGCGGTTTTTGCGCATAGATCAGGTCATGGTTCCTCCTGCGTTGTTCCCTGTCAACAACAGGTTCGTTTTCTAAAGGCTCCCCGGCCAGGTAATCTTCTATTGTCGGCAGGCGGAAGGGTCTCTCTTCAAG
>JBAXFZ010000650.1:0-1639 GCA_037139685.1 Bacteroidota bacterium | reverse complement strand
GCCCTGGCGCTGCATCAGGTCTCCTCCCCAGCAGCGGAACAGGGCATCCTGGTCCCTGGCTTTTATTTCCCTCATCAGGTTCGAGGCATGGAGGTCGCCCGAAGCTTCACCGGCAATCAGGTAGTATCGCATTAAAAACGGCTCCTCAGTGTTTCCAGCGCGTGGGTGGCGGTCAGGTCAAACTGGACAGGCACCACGGCGATATAATTATTTTCAATGGCCCACTGGTCGGTATCCTGGCCATTCCCGATTTTGACATACAGTCCCGTCATCCAGTAATATTCCCGACCGTGCGGGTCCTTGCGTTCATCGAAATCCTCCTGCCACGACCCCTCTGCCTGGCGGCATACTTTAATCCCTTTGATCTCCTCTTCGGGGACATCCGGGATATTCACATTAAGGCAGACACCTAAAGGCAGGCCATTTTTCAAAACTTCGGATACTATGGCCTTAATAAACTTCCCGGAAGGTTTAAAATTGGCATTCCTGCTGTAATTGTTCAGGGAGAACCCCACAGATGGAACTGCAGCAAGGGCGCCTTCGAGAACGGCAGCCATAGTACCTGAATAGATGATGTTGATCGAAGCGTTCGTGCCGTGGTTAATCCCGGAGAAGAGGAAATCGGGCCTGCGTTTCATCACGATTTTAAATGCCAGCTTTACGCAGTCGGCCGGTGTGCCGTTACAGCTGTACTCTTCGTAATCTTCCTCCTTTTCGATGAGTTCCAGTCTCAAAGGATGGGCTATGGTGACGGCATGGGCAGTCCCCGACTGCGGCCGGTCGGGGGCCACAACAACCACCCGCCCGAAAGGCCGGATGTAACTGATCAGGGCCCGGATTCCCGGTGCTTTGACGCCATCGTCGTTTGTAATGAGTATAAGTGGTTTCTCAGTCATTTCCTGCCTCTTTCAGATAAAAAAAATTATTAACCATCCGGCGGATGCAGATTACAGCCGCCTTTGGGCATTCCTGCATCCCTTGCCCTGAGGCAGATTCCCGGCAATATCCCATATTCAGAGTGCCGGCGGGAAGCGGTTAAAAAGTTCTTCAAAATTAGGAATAAATCCAGTAGCTTTGAGGGGTTCAAATACAAAATCGTGTCATGCTGCGACCTGCATTTCTTTTTATACTCCTGGTTCCCTGTCTCCTTTCGGCCCAAAACTTTGTAAAAAACCCCGGGTTCGAGCAGAAAAGCGGCTGTCCTGACAAACCCGGCCAGGTAAGCCTTGCCCAGTTCTGGTACTCACCGAACCTGGGAACTCCCGATTATTTCAATGATTGCAGCCCGGGGCTCGATTACGGCACCGAATTCAACAAAAAGGGGGGGCAGCTTCCCCATACGGGGCATGGGTATGCCGGCCTGCAGTTTTATTACCTTAACCGGAATGAATTTTACGAATACGTGCAAACCATGCTTGATTCCTCGCTGGTTGCCGGGCAGTTATACTGCATCAAGGCATGGGTGAGCCTGGGCCAGGCCAGTTACGGGATGAAAGAGCTGGGTGCCGTCTTTTCCAAAACCCTGATCAAGGATGGCTCAACCCACAAAATGAAGCTGCCGTTCGTTTCACTTGGTAACGGTCAATACCTTCTTGACCAGGATCAGTGGATGTGTATTCACGGGATCTATAAAGCAAAA
>JBAXFZ010000649.1:0-1655 GCA_037139685.1 Bacteroidota bacterium | reverse complement strand
CGTGCCCCGCTGGGCCTCAACGATGCCGACCCCTTCGCCGGTGATCTTTTCGATTGGGGCGCGCAACTCCTTTCCCGTTATTTCCGGGTCTGCCGCCAGTTCAAGACAATGTTCGGCTGAATAGAGCAACTCGATAAGCCGTGCCCAGTGCATGGCAAGGGTTGCATGAACAGGCTTTCCCCCGAGCGTTTTATACATAAAATCATATTCACCCTGTGCGAACGGTGTTGCCATGCCATCGGCGGCATTCAGCCTCGAAAGGGGAGTTGCCTGGTAAACCCCTGAATCCGGGCCATCCGTAAAACCCTTCCATCCTATCTTTTTCAGGTAAGGGAACTTCAGGTAGCTCCATGGCTCAACCCGTTCTTCGATATAGTCAAGATAGTCGGCAGGGGCATATTTGTAGAGTTCCTCCCCCTTTGTATCAACAACCCTCACCTTTCCGTCATAAAAATTGACCCGGTTGTTTTCATCAACCAGCCCCATCGAATGCAGAACCAGTGAATAGGGGCCGTTCAGGATAAGATCGACATAATCTTTGTTGCCAAGGACAACATCTTTGAACAACTGAATGGTGAATTTTGAAAATTCGATAAACCCTTCTGCTTTTTTAATAATCTCATCGCGCTGCTCCTGAGTCAGCCCCTTTTTAACCCCCCCCGGGATATTCATCACCACATGCGTCTGGTGCCCTCCGATCAGGGCCTGGATCTCCTGGGCGATGCGGCGCTGTTTTATGACCTCGGTACCGATGGACAGTCCGACTTTACGGATAACCCCCAGGATATTTCTTTCAGCAGGGTCGGCAGTTGGCCCGACAACAAAATCGGGAGCTGCAAGCGCGTAAAAATGGGCAATATGGCTGTGGACAAAGTGTGCCATGTAAAACAGTTCCCTGAGTTTTAACGCTGTCGGGGGAGGAGTTACGCCAAAGATGGCATCTATGGCCTTTCCTGATGCCATATGATGACACCCGGGGCATACACCGCAGATTTTAGTGACAATTGAAGAAAGCTCCTCAACAGGACGGCCTTCGCAGAATTTTTCAAAGCCGCGTAATTCGGGCACCTGGAAATAGACATTGTCAACCTCCCCGGCATCATTTAAGAAAACCTGGATTTTGCCGTGTCCCTCGAGTCGCGTGATGGGGTCAATGGTAATGGTCTTCATACTATTTTCCTCCCTAAAATGGATCCGGGCAGACTGAACCTGTAAAATAGTCCGGCAGGATCGACGATGGAATCAATAATTTTATCGATCTCCCCGGGATCATTGGCATCGATCATGGTGCCGATGGCCGACATCATTTTGGCACCCGGGTCGGGTGCAGCTGCAGGCGGCCCATAGCAGCCACGGCAGGGAGAATTACCTTCGACGCACCGTACGCCGCATCCCCCGCGTGTTGCAGGCCCCATGCATATTACTCCCTGCTCCAGGAAACAGGTCTCCTTGTCATCCTGGATCTCCCACGGCCGGAAGAATCTTTTTATATGTTTATTATCACTCTTTTTCCGTTTGCATTCATCGCAGTTGGTCTTTTCGTTGGCTCCAACAACCGAACCCGGCGGAGGCAGACCAATACCGGATACAACGGCATTGAACACCTCCAGCAGTCTTTCGCTTTGGGGCGGACAACCCGGAATGAAATAATCGAC
>JBAXFZ010000648.1:0-1658 GCA_037139685.1 Bacteroidota bacterium | reverse complement strand
GTCCTGAGTTGATGGTGCCGCCTGCTGAGACGGACCATGAATAATTGGATTTACCGGGCTCGGTGGTATAGGTGTTACCCGACGACGGGATACCGCAGATTAAAGCGGGACCTGCGAGTGACGGCACCGGCAGGGCATATACGTTGACAGTTTTTCCTGAAGGGGTGGCTGGTGAACAACCGTTAGCATCAACATAGGTTACGGTAACTGTTTTTGTACCTGTGGTTGCCCATGTAACCGAGATGGATTCGGTCCCGTCTCCTGAATCGATGGTGCCTCCTGAAGACACTGTCCAGGTGTATCCGGTCATGCCGGCCGTAGTCGAATAAATATTGCCTGATGAGGGAATGCCGCAGGCTGTTGAGCCCCCGGCGATTACGGGAACCGGCAATGCATGGACGGTCACATTTTTCACCGTTGGGCTGGCTGCGCTGCAGCCGCCGTCTTCGTAATTCACTGTAACTGTTTTTGCACCGGCTGATGTCCATGTTATGGTAACACTGGCATCTGCTGCTGTTCCGCCTGCTGTGACGGCTCCGCCCGACGACACATTCCACTGGTAATTCGATTTACCCGGATCAGTTGAATATACGTTTCCGGTTGAATTGACGCAAACAGATGCCGGACCTGTAAGAGCAGGGCTCGGGGCAGGGGCCACTGTCATGTCGATTTCATTTGAGGTTTCAAAACACCCGGCAAGAGTAGTAACCTTGCAGGTCACTTTGTCTCCGTTGGCCGGTGCATAGCAGTAAGTTGCTCCACTGCAAACAGATGCCGGTGCAGACAAACCATTGATAAACCAATGGTAACCAGGCGTAACACCGCCATTCGTAACCACGGCAGTATAGGTGACTATAGTACCCTGGCAGACCGAATTATCTCCTGAAATGGTGATACCCGGTATCGGATTTACAGTAACGGTCGTTGTTCCAATAGCTCCCGGTGCAGGCGTGCATCCTCCGGCGCCCGTATAAGTAACAGTGACAGATTCTGTTCCTGCAGTATTCCAGGTCACGGTCACTGAATTGTCGGAAGATGTTCCCCCGCCAGTGATCGTACCTCCGGCTGAAACTGTCCAGATATAGTTGGTCATGCCAGGCTGGGTTGTATAAACATTCCCTGAAGCCCCGGCGCAAACCGATGCCGGTCCGCCGGTCATCGTAGGAGTTGGAGTCAGGCTTACGGTAACATTTTTCACCGTGGCACTTGCCGCCAGGCAGCCGCTTCCGTTTTTATAGTTTACGCTTACAGACCGGCTTCCTGCACCAGTCCATGTTACCGTGACAGTATTATCCGTACCGGTACCACCCGAGGTGATTGTCCCTCCTGCAGAAATTGTCCATGAATAGTTGCTCATACCCGGCTCTGTGATGTAGACATTGCCTGCTGAGCCTGTACATGCCGTTGCCGGGCCATCAATTGTAGGCACAGGAGAGGCATTCACAGTAACATCCTTTACAGTAGATGCAGCGGCATAACATCCGTTTCCGTCCATGTAACTGGCCGAAACAGTCTGTGGTCCTGCAGTGTTCCATTTAACGGTCACTGTGTTGTAACCCGAACCACCCGCGGTGATTGCTCCGCCGGCGGAAACAGCCCAGATATAATTTGTCATCCCTGGTTCGGTAGTATAAACATTCCCGGTTGATCCGGCACAT
>JBAXFZ010000647.1:0-1660 GCA_037139685.1 Bacteroidota bacterium | reverse complement strand
CTACAGGAACCTGGCAAAACAGATGACAGAGGCGGGACTGCTTGAGGATGCCGATCAAATCTATTTTCTCACACATGATGAGATTGGACTGCTGTTGAAAGACCATAACCCGGAATGGAAGCTAAAAGCCGGCAAACGCAGGGAACTCCTGCCAGAAACCGACAAACTCGTCTTTGACGAGGTATCTTTTGGCATCCCCGAGCCTCTTGAACAGGAGGTAAAATATGAAATTTCCGAAGGGCAGCTGAAGGGGACACCGGTAAGCAGCGGCCTGGTTGAGGGCCGGGCACGTATCATCCACACACTTGATGATGCAGAAAAACTACAGGAAGGCGAAATCATGGTGGCCTCCTTTACCGATATCGGCTGGACACCCTATTTCAGCATTATCGCCGGACTGATCACCGAAATCGGGAGTCCGCTGTCACACGGAGCCGTTGTGGCGCGCGAATATGGAATCCCTGCCGTGGTCGGGGCCAAAGGGGCAAAGAAATTCATTAACGACGGGGACCTCATCCGCCTGGATGGCGAGAGGGGAATTATAGAAAAGGTTGTTGCCGGGTAGTTTTAAAATTTCCTTAACTGTCCAGATATTTGCTCTGCAACACCGCAATATCGGCAAGCAGCACATCTTCGACATAGCATTGCAAACTGCCTGCCTGCCTGACAATTTCGACAAGGGCCGCTTCAAGATATTCTTTTCTGACCTCAAGTAATGGGAGGAGTATCTCACCATTCAACCCTGAAGCTGTAACCTTATCGATTATTTTCCTGGTGTAGGATTTTGCATAATCATTGGTGGCCATATAGTTATCCCAGATATTTGCCATATCAACCCCAAGTGCCTGCAGCAGGAAGACTGTTGCAAGCCCCGTACGGTCTTTCCCTGCCGCACAATGGTAAACAAGCGGCAGGTTTTCGGTATTGGCAAGTACTTCAAAAAACCTCCTGAAATCGTTCTGATGCTCAGTGATCATGCGCCTGTAGTCACCGACAAGGAGGGTTGCAAGCCCGGCGGCATTGTTCTCCGCGAGGAATCTTTCCGAATCTTCCCGTGCATAGTCATGAATACTGATATGTATGATTTCTGTAACCGTGCCGATCAGTTTATCAGGCCGGCTTGTAAATTCGCGAACGGCACGGAAATCAATAATTGCGGATAGCCCGATAGTCTCAAGTTTTCCGATATCCCCGGCGGAGAGTGAAAAAAAATCCCCGCTGCGAAACAACAGTCCTGGTTTGATCTTCCTGCCGTCAGTTGCTGGTATTCCTCCCAGGTCGCGGAAGTTCTGCTGCGTTGATAATAATGAATCCAATGGATTGGGATAAAGTGGTTTGTAAAAGTACCTATTTTAATGCTTAGTTTTGTGGTAAAGAAAAAGCGAAATCGCGAAATCGCGACAAAATTGAGAATACCATAAAAAATAGAAATAGTTAAACCCAATACAGTGGCAACAAATAAAAATACACATATGGCAACAGTAGAAACTATTTATCTTGGTGAACTTCGCACCGAGGCGACACATATCCGTTCAGTGAGCAAGCTTATTACCGACTCCCCAACCTACACCATGGGAAAAGGCGAGTATTTCACCCCGACCGACCCTGTTGCCACTGCCCTGGGCAGTTGCATGATCACGGTTATGGGTATCGCTGCCAG
>JBAXFZ010000646.1:0-1661 GCA_037139685.1 Bacteroidota bacterium | reverse complement strand
GTCATTGTAACCGCCCTGAATTTATTGTAGCCCGGGAAATAGTTCAGGAAAAAATTGGTAACCGGCATCAGGTTGTGGCCCCATGCAAGGACGATGGAAAGGATGGTTGCCGAGAGCAGCCACCACTTATACGGCCCCTTTACGATGATCAGCCCGAGGATGAAAAGAAAGCAGATGATTGCGCCCACGTATACCGGGCCCGAAGTGAAGGGCTGCGCGCCCCAGTACATAAAGGGCAGGGGTTGCTGGGTAAACTGCCTGATCGTTTCATCCGGCAGGCCGTTGGTTTTCATAGCCTCGGCGACTTTTGAGTTTTCACCGATTTTCAGGCTGGAGGAGCCGCCGTAAAAGTCGGGGATGAGCAGCGTCATGGTCTCCCCGATACCATAGCTCCACTGGGTGGCGTAATCTTTATCCAGTCCGCTGGTTTTGTTTTCCTTGTTCGATGTGAGCTCTGATTTTCCGCGGATCGTATATTTCCCGTATTCCCATGTTGCCCATAAACTGGTGATATTGGTGAGAACTGCAAACAACAGTGCGATCACCAGCACCCCGACCGCCTTAAAATAGGGGGCTAGCCCCTTCTTCCGGATAGCTTCGATGAGTTCGAAGAGGCCGAGCAGCAGTACGATCATCGCCATGTAATAGGTGATCTGCGGGTGGTTGGCCTTGATCTCAAGTGAAAGGAAGACAGCGGTCATGATCCCTCCCCAGAGATACTTTCGTTTCATGGTCAGGAAAATTCCTGCAATGACAGGCGCCATGTAACCGATGGCATGAGCCTGTGAATTGTGGCCGGCATCGATGATGATGAAAAAGAAGGAGGAGAAGGCAAATGCGGAGGCTCCTGCAATGGAAAGCCACGGGTCGATGCCAAGGACTATCAACAGGATAAAGAAGCCCAGGAAATAGAGGAAAACGAGGTTTGCCGGGTGAGGCAGGCCTAGTGTTAGAACCTTGTCGAGTTGCCCGACCAGGTTCGATGTGTAATTTACCGAAACCTGGTAAGCCGGCATCCCGCCAAACATCGAGTTTGTCCAGAGTGGTTCCTGCCCGGTTTTTGCGCGGTGATCGACAATTTCCTTCGACACCCCTTTGAAATTTACGATATCGCTCTGAAGAATTTTTTTGCCTTCTAGCAGCGGGCTGAAATAAACCAGGGTTACGACCAGAAAGATCGCAATGGCTGCCAGGTAGGGGAAAAACTTTTTGAAATTAATTTTTTGCATGTCGCGGGTTTATGGAATCAGGAGACTGGTTAAAATAAAAAAAGAAGATAATCTGATGTTATCTTCTTTCTTATTGCAAAAATGCGGAAAATTCGGATTAATCCTGTATGTCAACTAAAGAATTATTATTCCTTGTCTAAATATTCATCGGACACCGTCAGTTTTTTTCTTCCTTTAGCCCTTCTGGCAGCCAGTACTTTACGTCCGTTTGCAGTGGACATGCGCTCACGGAAACCATGTTTGTTCTTTCTTTTCCTGTTCGAAGGCTGGTATGTTCTCTTTGTCATCGGTTCATTATTTTGGGAGTGCAAAAATACAAAAAAATTATAAACTACCAAACCTTAGGCACAATTTTATGGTAAGATTTTTTCCTACTTTTGTCTGGAATTAAAAATCAGCACCTCATGCCATTCAAAATTAACCTGATCAGGA
>JBAXFZ010000645.1:0-1661 GCA_037139685.1 Bacteroidota bacterium | reverse complement strand
GTCGGCAACAACAAGGAAGCAGTGTTAAGCGTTATGACGGGACTGCTGCCTGATGTGAGATGCCCGGGAACGGTAAATGCAGTAAAATGAAGTAATACCTTAATAAAACAATAACTATAAAAACATGGATACAAAAAACGTAAAAGCTTATGGAACCGAGGCATCTGATGCCCCTTTAAAACAACTGAACATCAAGCGCAGGGATGTCACCGCAACAGATATAGAGATCGAAATTTTGTATTGCGGGGTCTGCCATTCTGACCTGCATACGGCCAGGAACGACTGGGGCGGGACCATCTACCCTGCAGTTCCCGGCCATGAAATTGTGGGAAAGGTCACCCGGGTCGGAAGTGCTGTGACAAAACTGAAAGCAGGCGATTTTGCTGCCGTCGGCTGCATGGTCGATTCGTGCAGGGAATGTTCAAGATGCAAGCAGGACCTTGAACAGTATTGCTTAAACGGGTTAACAGGAACCTATAATGCCAGGGACAAGCACCTGGGAATGCAAACCTTCGGTGGTTATTCTGAAAAGGTAGTGGTGAATGAGCATTTTGTTCTGAAGGTGCCTGCAAACCTCGACCTGGCCGCCACTGCCCCGTTGCTGTGCGCCGGGATCACCACCTGGTCGCCGCTTCGTCACTGGAAAGTGGGTAAAGGCAGCAAGGTAGCGGTTGTGGGGCTGGGCGGCCTTGGGCATATGGCAATTAAACTGGCAAAGGGCCTGGGTGCCGAGGTTACGCTCTTCTCAAGAACAGCAGGCAAAACAAACGATGCCATGGAACTTGGAGCCGGTGAGGTCATCATCTCGACCGACAAAGGCCAGATGAAGTCGGTGTACGGGAAATTTGACCTGATCATCGATACGGTTCCCAATATTCATGATGTAAACCCCTATGTTTCCACCCTGAATCTCAATGGCACACTGGTCATGGTAGGCTACCTGGGCGGCCTGGAACCTTTCCTGAATACGGTACCGATGATCATGGGCCGGAAAGCCGTTGCAGGCTCCTTAATCGGCGGCATCGCCGAAACACAGGAAATGCTTGATTTCTGCGGCGAACACAACATCGTGTCCGAAATCGAAATAATCGATATGCAGGATATCAACGAAGCTTACGAAAGAATGCTGAAAAGCGATGTTCGCTACCGTTTCGTAATTGACATGGCCTCCCTGAAAAAGTAGCCCGGGGCTGGCCAGGTCTTTGCGTCTTCTCTTTATTCTGCTATTCTTCAGCCATCCGTTCGATCCCGAAAGCGGGGATCCGCCGGGTCAGGGTTTTAAGAAGGTGCCGTTTTTCAGCTCCCTGAAGGCGGTATTGATCTCCTCATCGGTGTTCATCACGATCGGGCCGTGCCATGCAACGGGCTCCCCGATGGGCTTGCCGGCAATGAGGATGAAACGGGCGCCAGAATTCCCTGTTTTTACAAGGAGGCGATCCCCCGGGCCGAATATAGCACCTTCGCCCGCACGCAACTGATCCGTGCCGTTTTCTCCCGACATGGCCGCTCCCTCGTAGAGATAGGCAAACACCGTGTGGTCCGGGGCGGCAGGGATGACGAGTTCTGCATTTGCCGGCATCTCGACATCAAAATATCCGGGATCGGCCTGGATATTCTCAACGGGCCCCTTCACTCCATTGAATGTCCCTGCCAGGACCTTC
>JBAXFZ010000644.1:0-1670 GCA_037139685.1 Bacteroidota bacterium | reverse complement strand
CAGGGGATTGACTGGCATCAGCCAGAGGATGTCAACCCCCATCTTCTGAAGCCGGGGCAACTCCTGTTCAAAGGCCTTGAAGGTCCCCTGCGGCGTATATTGCCTGATATTGACCTCGTAGATGGTGGCGCGCCTGCTCCATTCGACATGCTGGACCGGGCCGCTTTCGGCAGCCTGCCTGGGTTTGCAGCCGGTCATGGCAACAATTACCGCGACTGCAAGAAAGGTTAGTTTTTTCATCCTGTGTGATTTAATTGTTGATACTATGATTGAGTTCACTGCCGCCCGGCCGGGTCAGCAATAGGAAAAATGTTAATTCGCCAGTATTTCAAATGAGCTCCCCTCCAGGTTAAGGGTTACCTTCCCCTTTTCTGCCGTGAATTTGTTCCCGAACTGCGCGGTAAATACAGATGGCAGGAAACGTTCAGGAAGGTCAAATTCAATTTTGCGGGCTGACTTGTCTTTGTTAAAGACCACGATTACCGCCTTGTCAAAATAGGAACGGAGGTAAACGTAAACTTTTTCGTTGACTCTCAGGGGGGTGAAGTCACCGTAGACGAGTGCAAGGTTGGTGCCGCGCAAACGTGTGAGTTCAGATGTGATCAGTTTAAGGTGTTGTTCGCTTTTATTCAGGTTGTCGAACTTCATCATCCGTCGGTTGTCGGGATCGCCTGCCCCAGCCATTCCGTATTCATCACCATAATAGATAATTGGAATCCCGGGGATGGTCATGTTGAATGCCTCCATCGACGCCAGCTTGCGGTATCCCACCGTATCTTTCACCTGTACATCCCTGTTCCAGCCTGCTGCCCCGGCATCCTCATTCATGCTGAGCGCCCCGCTTGCATAAGAGATAAACCGGGCCATATCCTGGTTCCCGGTGATATTTCCCATCAGGTTATGTTCCCCAAAGTAACTGAAACTCTGCTGCAGCGAATAATTCAGGTCACGGAACGAGGTATTGTCGATGATAAAGGTCGATTTGGCATCCCAGTAAAGGTTGAAGTCGAACTGTGCGTCGAGCATCCCCGGGTTTACATAACTCCCTATCAGTTCGCGGCTTCCGAATGTCTCACCGATCTGGAACAGTTTGCGGTTTTCGGGAATGGCCACCTGGCGGGTGAGTTTTTCGGTAAGCATTCGCCAGTAATTTTCGGGAACATGTTTCGCTGCATCATGGCGGAAGCCGTCGATGTTATACTCTTTAATCCAGAAGGCTGCCGAGTCGGACACCATATTGGCAACCTCCGGCTTTGTGAGGTCAAAGGTGGGCAGGAAGATATCAAACCAGGTGGTGAGCCGGTTTTCGTCGAACATCCTTATATTTTTGCGCTTGCCGGGAAGATCGACTGCAGTGATCCAGTCGGGGTGCTGCTTTAGAACGGGATAGGTCTCATGCACATGATGCGACACAAAATCAAGGATCACGTTGATCCCCTTGCTGTGAGCCAGGTCAACAAGTTTGTGAAGATCTTCGGGGTTGCCGAACCTGGTATCGACGGATGTAAGCGTAATGGGCCAGTAGCCATGGTATCCCGAGAACTTACGGTGGGGGGCCGGGTATTCAACATACCCCGACAAAGGGTTCTGTGTGATGGGGGAGATCCACAAGGTGTTGATCCCCAGTTTTGTAAAATTCAGCAGATCTCCTGAAGTTGCTACAGCTCCGC
>JBAXFZ010000643.1:0-1672 GCA_037139685.1 Bacteroidota bacterium | reverse complement strand
GGTTAAGATAGCTGTTTCCCGTCCAGCCGTAGGTTTTTCCTGCTGCCTTGGCACCGCCCCGGTCGCTGGCGAATACCACTCCCTGCCTGCAGGGCACGGCGCCAAACTCCGATTGGGGTGAGTTGACGGATTTCAGGTTCAGGATAGTGAACAGGGGATTCATGGGCTGCCATTTCATGGCGCTGTCGCAGAAGCCGGCAAATTGTCTTCCTGACTGTTTCCCTGGAACGAGCGAATCGTACTTCAGGAAGGCCTGTTTTGCCTCCGGGTATAGTCCGCACGACCGCAATGCCTGTGCATAATGATACCAGGCCTCAGCATAGATGGCGGCACCCTGCTTCATGCTGCCGGTTTCCAGGGCCAATTTATACCAGGTTTTTGCATTCGCTGCATCGTTGACCATCCTGTAACAATCGGCCAGCAGCAGGCAGGTTTCAGGGGTTGCGTTTTTCCCGCTCTTCAGTGCCGGGCCACGGAGAATCTCTATCGCCTTCGCGTAGTTGAACAGTCCGATTTCCCTCCCGGCTTCGGTGATCCTGTTCTGCGCAGCGCAATAAAGGCTTGTAAAACAGATGAGAATGATGAAGGTCCTGCGCTTTAACATCTTAAACGGATAAAGTGTTCGTTTTTGTTGGATTTCCTGACATAGTTACCTGTCCTGGTTTTTCAGGGTTGCCTGCTAAAAATACCTTGGGGTCAGCATCCTGTCTTTATGAAAAAGGTCAAACTCGTATCCCAGCCTGATCTCGTGCGACCCGCGGTTGTACGATTTGAGGGAATTGAACCAGATATCATAGGAATAGCCGAATGAAAAGCCATTCCCCAGGCTTAGCCCAATGATGAGCCCCAGCGCCTGTTCGGTACGATACGCAGCTCCCAGCGAGAATATGTTCCTAACCAGGAAGCTGGCATTGAGATCTGCCTGCAACGGGGTGTTAGCCACATATTTAACCAGGAACGACGGGATGAAATCAATGTTGTCGGCGATGGGAATGGCGCCGCCGCCCATCAGGTAATAGTTCCGACGAAGTTTGGTGAAATTGGTCCTGCTGTCGGGCGCCGCAGCCGACACCACGATCTGGTTCTCAAAAAGGTGTTTGACGGAGAAACCCGCATAGAACCGTTTCCCGTAATAGTAGGTGCCGAAATCGGCATCCGGCACCATCTTGTTGGTGACCTGCCCGTTTAGCAGCACATCCCCGCCATCCTTCGGGTTAAGGAGGTTCCAGTTGATATCCATGTATTTAAACCCGAACTGCACGCCAAAACAAAGGGTCGTTGCCGGAAAGAGGATCCGGTAGGCAAACGCGGCCATGGCCCCGTAATCGACCGAGGGTCCCAGTTCGTCGCGGTAGCTGTATAGCCCCAGGCCGATGTGGTTGTTGTGAAGGGGGGTGTGTGCATTAATCCCGTATGTTCGCGGGGCGCCTTTTATTCCAACCCATTGAAACCGGCTGATCAGGTCGAGGGCGAACCGTTCGTTGCTTCCCGCATAGGCCGGGTTGATGGCCAGTTTGTTGTAGGCGTACTGCGTAAACAACGGATCCTGCTGGGCATAGGCATGAACCGTCGCCAGGAGAAACAAAATACAGAGGAATTTTTTCAAAATACCTGTTATTGATTCCCGCCTCTTACAAGTACCCATCCTGAGTAGGTCCCTCCATCCGCGATC
>JBAXFZ010000642.1:0-1673 GCA_037139685.1 Bacteroidota bacterium | reverse complement strand
GTGAAGGAATGGAGAATCTCCCCGTCGCCGGCAATCCACTTGTCCCATAACCCTGCAAAACAAAAGGGTTCCCCGCTTTTCATCCGGATATTGTAAGGGCTTTTATCCCTGTTGCGCTTCCATTCGAAAAAGCCGGTGGCAGGAACAAGGCAGCGGCGGCTGCGAAACGAATTCCTGAAAGAGGGTTTTTCAGCAACTGTTTCGGCACGCGCATTGATCAGGCTGTTGCCGATTTTTGCCTCTTTTGCCCAGGAGGGAACCAGTCCCCAGCGGAAAAAAGCGAATTCCCCGGGGCGCTCATTTGAAATCACGGCAAGATCCTGGGAGGGAGCACAATTGTAACGCGCCTTGTAAATGGCAGTCCTTACCCTTATCCCGAACCGTTCAAGGATAAGTGCATCTTCAGCAACAAAGGAGTAACGACCGCACATAAACCAAGTTTAAGGCGTAAAGGTAAAGAGAACAATAAATAATCATTAAATAATCTGTGAATTAAATTGAATTCATCTGATTATAATATCTTTGGGATGAAATTCGTGGAGTGGTTCTGATCCCGCTGTTCCATGAAAAGTAATGACCGGCAGGCATGAATATCGCCCCGGTCGTTTCAGACTGTCGCAAAGCAATTTTTTCCTGAAATCAATGGTTATGAAATTTCCATAATCGCATTTTTCATGCAAGCCAAGAGAGAGCATTTATGGATATTCCATGCGTCACGAAAAAATAATTATGATCGTATGAAACATGTAAACATCACCCTTACCGGGAAAGTGCAGCGTGTGGGATTCCGGTTTTACTCCATGGAGGCAGCAGCCCGGTATTCAATAAATGGTTTTATTATGAATTCGGGTCATGACCAGGTGTATATTGAAGCTGAAGGGAGCGATGAGAATATTCATCTGTTCCTGTCCTGGTGCAGAAAAGGGCCGGTTGGAGCAAGGGTCGATAACCTGGAAATGAGCGAAGCCCCTTTGAAAAATTTCAGCGGATATAAGGTTGTGCACAGGGATGAATTCCTTAAAAAGAGGCCATTCCTATAGAACACTTAGCCGGATCATGATTTTCCGGCAATCACGATAACGATTTCACCCTTAACGGTCTTCTTTTCAAAATAGGCGATCAGTTCGGTAAGCGAACCCCGGATGTTTTCCTCGAAGAGTTTTGTCAGTTCACGTGAAACACTGGCATAACGATCCTCCCCGAAATATTCTGAAAATTGTTTCAGCGCCTTAACCAGACGGTGAGGCGACTCATAAAAAATCATGGTTTTTTCCTCGGTGGCCAGTTCTGTAAGCCTTGTGTGGCGCCCCTTTTTATGAGGGAGGAAACCTTCAAAGACAAAATGGTCGGAGGCAATCCCTGAATTTACAAGGGCTGGAACAAAGGCTGTAGGCCCGGGCAGGCATTCAACCCCGATGCCGGCTTCAATGCAGGCGCGCACCAGCATGTACCCGGGGTCTGAAATGGCAGGAGTGCCGGCGTCGCTCACCAGGGCGCATATTGCCCCTGCGTTTAACCTGTCCACAACGTTTTCAACTGTTTTGTGCTCGTTAAAAAGATGGTGGGGCACCAGTTTTTTCTCAATGCCGTAATGTTTGAGAAGGTTTCCCGATGTGCGGGTATCTTCGGCAAGGATAAAATCGACCTCCCTGAGCACCCTCAGGGCACGAAGC
>JBAXFZ010000641.1:0-1686 GCA_037139685.1 Bacteroidota bacterium | reverse complement strand
CAAGACAAGCCGCACGCCGCTCTTTTCGGCTGCCAGCGCCTCTTTTTCCCAGTCAAAACAGATTTTCGTAAGAAAATCCCTGCCCTCCTGGTACGACTCAGCCATCTCAGGCGTATCGTCACAACTGGCGAAGGAGCCATAGTAGCCAATAGCCGACGCAGAGATAAAAACCTGCGGTTTGTCCGATGCACGGGCAATTGCCGAAACCATATGGTGGGTACCAAGAATTCTCGAATTATAACACTCCGCCTTGTGCTCTTCGCTCCAGCGACTTTCAAGGAGCGGTTTTCCTGCAAGATGAATCACGGCTTTAGCGCCATTGACAAAACCGGTCCAGTCGCCGCTCTCCATATCCGAATCCCACAGAACATAACCTGCTGCACCAGGAATTTTCCCTGCTGCACTTTCAGGTGATCGGGCGAACACGACAACGTCCTCTCCGCGTCGAATCAGTCTCATGGCAAGTTCAGCACCTATTACGCCGGTAGCTCCGGTGATAATAATATGACCTTTCATATTAATCTTTTATCAAAATTACTATAAGACATTACTAAGAAATAATATATACAGTACCGAAGGCATCAAAATTCTTTAAAACTTTACCGAAACCTTACAATTTTCTCAATATTTCCATTTTTTTATCTTCCCGCATACTTAAGGAATCTCCCAACATATTAAGATAAACAAGGAAAGAGGGGGAATAAGTTTTTGAAGTGTAAATATTTTTCTCTCCGGAAAAGGTGCATATCCTACACATCCTACATTCTCCAATGTTAGCGGGCCTCTTCGGGGTGTAGGCTGCGGAATTACCATACACTACATGCTTGGAACTGGAACCCTGCCCGGCTCTATCTGGCCTACCTGAATACTGAATTTTTGCGACTCCGCTTGTGATCGGCATGAGAGCTTTCCATCAGGCATGGCATGGCATGAGAGTACAATTTTGCGCCCCTGCACTTTATTATGCGGCAAGGTTTCCGAGGGAGACGGCAACAGAAGGATGATCATAGCCCACACAACCCAGCGTAGATGCCATATTTTGAGGGTGGCAGGAAAAAAACAGAACCAAATCAACACAGTGGTGTTGTCGGGTGCCATAAGGCGCCTTTGCAGAGGCTTGAGCCGTGTAAAGTGAAAATCGCTTGCCCGTAAGGGACAGCGTTGTCGTAATGTGTTGCTGTTTCACGACAATTCTGAAGCGACCCCTTTAATGCTTTATTGTCGAAGTCAGGAGAATACTGATCTTTCTCCACTGCCGCCCAACGAACCCAAACCGCAACTTGTCAAGCCTGCCACTTCGCTCAAGAGAGTCGCGCATCTCGATGATCCGGTACAGCACCCCCTCACAGGATGTATAGCCTTTCAGATCCCAGTCCCAGTAGATAGGATAGCGAAGCAAAGCTCCTGCCACCAGTTCATCAATGCTCAGTATCCTCTGGCGCCGGACAAAAGCCTCACCCGTTTTCATCCGGTCATCAGTCAGACCCCAACCGGCATAAAATGGCTGCCCATAAGTCACCACCTGCCTGCCTCTGAGCAGTGCATCAAACCCCGTCAGTGAAGTCATGGTGTGCACCTCGTCACAACTTTCAATACAGCTCACAACCGAAACGCCTGTTTCAACATGATCAGCCCACCGCCGGGCGTCCGCCATAGCCAGCTTTCCGGCACGGTTGCCACTCGTCA
>JBAXFZ010000640.1:0-1703 GCA_037139685.1 Bacteroidota bacterium | reverse complement strand
CATGCGGGCCGGGTCGCCGGGAAGGATGTTGAACAGGAAAAAGACCACCACGACCACCCCGAACAGGACCAGCACACCATACCACAGCCGTTTTAAGATGAATCGTCCCATTGTCTTCAGAGAAACGTTTTTTGAACCTGGTTACCGGTAAACAACGAGCTGCTGTTGTGTGACGCTCACTTATTTTTTTTCCGCTTTGAAATACTTTTTCTTTACCTCATCATAGTAAGGGAAATCAAGCCAGCTCCATTTGGCAATTACGACGCCGTCTTTCATCAGGATCAACCCGGGGTTGGCGCGTACCATGGTTTTCAGAACCACATCGTCGGAGTTGTAGTAATCAAAAGCGGTTCCGTTGTCCATCCTGAATTTTTTAATCACGGCAGGCAGGGAATTGGTGAGGCAGATAAAGGAATATCCATCCGCAATAGCTTTTTTAAAGAGGGGCAAGACCTTACGGACCCCTTCGGTGTTGGTCCTGGTGAGGTCATAGGCCACCAGGATAAACTGGTAATCAGGGTTATTCAGTACGCTGGATGTATAGTCCCCGCCGAATTGGTCTTCAACCCGGAGCACGAGTCCCTGGTTTTTGTTGGGGTCAACCACGCGCTGGCTCTTGAATATCCATTCAGCCAGCCAGGTGGAGTCATTCCACGGGTAATTCGGCGAAACATATTCCTTCTCCTGCCCGGTTCTCTTATTTTTATAGGTTACATAAAATGTCACGGGGCGGGTCTCGGTTTTATTAACCCGGTTGCCGACCTTCCATCCCATAAAATCGATCAGCGGAAGGTGGCGGTAACAGCTTATCGACATGGTTGAGAAGCAAATAACCGTCAGCAGCAGAACTGCAACATCTCCCATTACAGGCATCAGGCTCCTGTACTTCTTACGCCATGCGAAGATCAGCAGGATCATGGCCATCAGGAAAAGGTTCTTGACGAAGGTCTGGACATTGGTTATCTTCAGTGCATCGCCAAAGCAGCCGCAATCGGGAACGATGTTGTAAACGGCGTCGAAAAAGGTGAGTATCGTAAAGAACATCATCATCGGTACCAGCAGCCACACGGTTTTCCGGAGCCAAAGGTTGAACAGGAGGCTGATGCCCAGAAGAAATTCAAGTGTACAGAGGAAAATGGTCAGGTAAAGGCTGAAACTCATGAACCACTGGATGTTGAAGGCCACAAAATAATCATCCATCCGGTAAACGGTTCCAAGCGGATCAACACCCTTGACAAAGCCGGAAAACACAAATACAAGCCCGACAACAATCCGTAAAATATTTCTAAGAATCTTCATATACAAATCTTTAATATTACCGGGTATCCGGTATTTCCTTAGCTTTCATTCATGGTTTGAATGAATTTCACATGCATTGAAATTCCGATTCCAATAAATTTGAGGCTAAAATTAACAAAAATCTGCCTATTGGTCGTACTTTTGGAGCCTGATTTTAACAAATAAATAACATTTACGGGCGGTCGACGGTTATTCTGCAATTGCTTTTGCAGGTAATAAAAATGAGGACAGCCGGGAAATGTCACTAATAAAGAAGGCGAATGTCAATATTACATTGTGGCTCCCATTCACTTGACCTGGAGACTCCCAGGGTGATGGGGATCCTCAACCTGACACCCGATTCCTTTTTTGACGGGGGGAGATTCCCGGATATTCCTTCACAGGTAAACCGGGTAGCACAAATG
>JBAXFZ010000639.1:0-1705 GCA_037139685.1 Bacteroidota bacterium | reverse complement strand
GTGGCTACGCCATTTGTAAAGGTTATGGTTGTTGAACTGTTGAAAGCTACAGCCATTCCGGTCTTGTTTGTTACCGTAGGGGCCGTTGTTGGGTTTGTAGAGGAAGAGGCCCCGGAGAAGGTAAGGGTCTTGTCCCCGGCATAGTTTGTTATTGTAGTACCTCCCGCATCCTTTGCAGTGATTGTCAGGCTTTGAGCCGCTCCCGCAGTTTGGGAAGTACTTCCGGTTATAACCAGCCTGGTTGCAGTGGCTGATGTTACAGTATTTGCAGTGTTGAAACTAAGTGATGATCCATGATTTTGCCCGCAATTTTCATATAAAGTTACGGCACACCCGGAGTAAGATCCAACGGCCGCGGTAGAGGCCAATCTTACATAATATGTTGCATTGGTATTGATAGGTATGGAGATTGAAGTAGTCCAGCCTGTCGAGCCATTGGCAGAAATCTCATAGGGGGAGGCAGTAACCAGTAGGCCGGCACCACATCCCCAGGTGTAGTAAACTGTGAAAGATTTGTTCGCTGAAGCTGTTCCATGAGGAGTGGACAGGCCTCCTGCTACTGAAGAAATGGCGGCACTGGCATCGCATAATCCGGTTACCCCGGTCGTTGATGTAACCCCGTTTATATCTGCGTTTCCAGCTGAAAGTAGATGGGGCGTGACAATGCTTATAAAGAAAAACAATCCAATTGCCAGGCGATACCTGGCAGGAGCAAATGTGATCGTTTTCGGTAAATAATTACAATTAGCTCTGATCATCCACTGCTTCAAAGCATTTTCCGAAGAATTTTTATCCGGTGAAGTTGTCATGTATATCTTTTTCATATCCCAAATATTTTGAAATAATGGCTGGTGCATGATCTTAATTGTTTATATGGGTTGGCGGCACAGGGTTTCCGTGCAGTGTTGTAATGGCGGCTGTGGTGGTGGCCGTGCAGCCGTTGACGTCGGTCACCAGTACGGTGTAGCTTCCTGCCTCCAGTCCGCTGCGGTTCTGGCTGTTGTTTGTGCCTGGCACATCGGCCCAGTCATAGTAGAAGGGGCTGCTCCCGCCGCTCACCGTCAGGGTAATGGCGCCGTTGGGCGCGGCGGGGGAGGGGCAGGTGTTGTTGGTAATTCCTGTGCTAAGGGTCATGCTGCCCGCCTGGGTAATGGTTTTCGACAGGCTGGAGGTGCATCCTTTTGTATCGGTTGCGGTAACGGTATAATTTCCTGCGGTAAGCCCGCTGATGTCCTGGGAGGTGGCTCCGTTCGACCATATATAGGTATAGCCCGGTGAGCCGCCTGAAACGGAAAGGTCGACGCTGCCCGTGGTGCCGCCGTTGCAGACCACGTTAACCGATGTGGCGCTTGTGGAGATGGCTGTCGCGGGCTGGGTGACCGAACCGGAGGCTGATTGTTTGCAGCCGTTCTGGTCGGTCACCGTTACGGTATAGGTGCCGACCGCGAGGTTCGATCGGTTGGCTGTGGATGGGCCGTCGTTCCAGAGATAGGTTTTCGTGCCGGTTCCTCCCGAGACAGCCAGGGTGATGGTGCCTGTGTTCTGCCCGTTGCAGTTAATATTGCCGACCGTCGGGGTGACCACCAGGGCGGCAGGCTGTGTAACCACGGGGGATGCAGTGCCGGTGCACCCCTTGCTGTCGGTAACGGTCAAATAATAGGTACCCGCCGTCAGGCCGTTCCTGTTTTGCGTGGTGACTCCCCCG
>JBAXFZ010000638.1:0-1716 GCA_037139685.1 Bacteroidota bacterium | reverse complement strand
GTCTCAGACCCATTTCCGCAATTGTTCTGACCCAAAACGCTGATGTTGCCTGACTGAGCCGTAGCGCCAATCAACAGTGTAACTGTATTCGTTCCCTGGCCGGCGGTGATGGTAACACCTGCAGGAAGCGTCCACACATACTGGGTGGCACCGGTAATGACCGGAACACTGTAAATATAATTTCCCTGGCTCTTGCATACAGTATCTTTCCCGGTAATAGCACCTGCAGCATCAGGAACAGAGGTTGCGGTAACTGATTTGGAAACGGTCGTACTTACCCCGCAATCATTTTGACCGAAAACCGAGATGTCCCCGTTGGTCAGTCCCCAGGTAACATGGAGGGTATCAGTACCCTGTCCGCTCAAAATTGTTACATCGGCAGGAACCGTCCAGTGGAAGGTCAAAGAATTATCGGCAGAGGCAAGATAGAATTTTGCATTGGTGTTTTTACAAACAACATCCGGGCCCATCAGCGGGTTAAGTGCTGCAGGCGGGTGATTCACGACGACAGGCAATACCGCGGGTAACGGGTTGTTCCCGCAATTATTTCCGGCTATTACCTGAACACTGCCCGAAGCATTGCCCCACTGAATTGATACATTCGGTGTGTTTTGACCACTAACAATAACAGCATCTCCCTGAACGGTCCAGGAATAGGTCGTACCGCCAACAACTTCAACAATAGAATAATTTGACGTACTCCCGGCACATACCGATTGAGATCCGGTGATCGGGCCCGGTGCTGAAGGAGGAGTATTTACAACCACCACAACACTATCGGAGGCAGAATGTGATGCATTGTCGGAGACCAGAACATGGTAAGTGGTAGTAACATTGGGTGTGGCAACCGGGTTCACAATTCCGGGGTTGCTGAGACTTGCTGCAGGTGTCCAGGCATAGGTAAACGGAGGTGTACCACCAATCATGACCACGTTTAATTGTGAAGTCTGACCCTGGCAAATAGTTGCCGGGCTGGCACTGGCCGTTGCCAGGAAAGAACTGCCCTGTAAAACTTTAATGGTAGCTGTCCGTTTATGTGCCGGCGTTCCATTGGGGCCTGCGGCAATAAATGATGCTGTATAGGTACCCAGCGGAACATTTCCGGTAAGAACCAACTTAACCGGTTTTGTCAGGGGATAGCTTGTAATGGTATTGCCTGAAGGGTATTCAAAAGTGATAGCCCCTGCAGTTGGTGCCGGAGAGATGCTTCCCGACAAAACCACGGTGTCCGTGTACAGCTTAACTTCAGGAATGGAGACCTGGAAAACAGCGTTGTCGGATGGTGTATACAAGGTATCGGCAATATGGTCAATGGCCATTGCAAAATCAGGCAAATAGGCTGTCATGCTCTGAAAATTCCCTTGTCTGAAATCGGCCCATCCGATCATGGAGACCTTATTATTGGAGACTACACCATTGTAATCGCCCTGGTAAGCCGGCGTACCGCCTCCGCCGCAGGAGGGGCAGTTGATTTTCATTTTAGCGTTTGAAATACGTTGGTTTGCTGCAAAGGTAGCCCCGCCATCTGTTGAATAGCTGGCATAGATAGTAGCACTGTCACTGGTTGGGCAATCCCGTGTATCCATCCACATAACGTAGAGTTTTCCAGACTGTTTGTCGCACCAGATTGCCGGATGCCACTGATGGTTGTTTGAAGTGTTCGGATCATCATTGACCTTTACTGCGGCGGTCCAGGTTGCCCCGTCATCGGCTGAT
>JBAXFZ010000637.1:0-1718 GCA_037139685.1 Bacteroidota bacterium | reverse complement strand
GACAATACCTTCGAATACTTTTCGATGTCCCGCTTATATCCGACAAATGTGGGGATAAGCGGCTTTCCCCAGATTTTATACTGGTGAAAATTGATCAGCGATCCAAGGCAGATGACAGCCACGGCAATAGCCTGGAAAAGGATAAAAAACAATTTTGTGTTATGGTGCCGCCTTATCACAACTGATAAATTATTAACAGTTGGCAAAATTACAAAATATTTTAATACCTGGGCCTCCCTACCATCTTTTTTAACATTCTTTTTCAACAACCTGTTAATAACAATTGCAAACCGGCGCCCTGGCTGATATTATGAATAACTTAAACAGGGGCAACAAGTCAGCCTGGTGACCTGTTGCCCCTGCGGAAATTTGAATGGCCGGCAGAAAGAGAGGGCCTTGCAGTGTACTAAACGGGGCTAACCCATATATGATCTCAGCAATTTACTCCTGGACCCGTGTTTGAGCCTGCGTATTGCTTTTTCCTTTATCTGCCTGACCCGTTCACGTGTAAGACCATAGATGGACCCGATTTCATCCAGGGTATAGCTGTGGGCAACGCCGATACCATAAAAGAGGTTGATGATCTCCTTCTCCTTCTCTGCAAGCGACGAAAGAGAACGCTGTACTTCGACCGCCAGTGATTCACGGATGAGGTTCTCGTCGGTACCCGGTGTGTCTTCATTTACAAAGATATCCACCATTTTGGTCTCCTCATCCTGGTCAATCGGGGCATCCATTGAAACGATACGGGTTGCCATCCTGAGCGTTTCGGTAACCTTTTGTTCCGATAATTCAAGTTCAAGAGCCAGCTCATTTACAGAGGGAGGGCGCTCAAACCGTTGTTCCAGTTTAATGGTTGCCTTCGACATCTTGCTCATCGAACCAACCTGGTTAAGCGGCAGCCTTACGATACGCGATTGTTCGGCCAGGGCCTGCAGGATCGACTGGCGGATCCACCAGACAGCATAGGAGATGAACTTAAACCCCCTTGTCTCATCAAACCGCCGTGCAGCTTTTATCAGCCCCACATTGCCCTCGTTAATGAGATCAGGGAGAGTTAATCCCTGGTTCTGGTATTGTTTTGCCACTGAAACAACAAACCTTAGGTTTGCCTTGCAGAGCTTTTCAAGTGCAGCCTGGTCACCCATCCTGATACGCTGGGCAAGCTGTACCTCTTCATCCGCTGTGATCAGTTCCTCTTTGGCAATATCGGAAAGATACCGGTCAAGTGATGCTGTTTCACGGTTGGTAATCGATTTGGATATTTTTAATTGTCTCATAGTCCTATTCCATAATAGGCCCGCAAGCCATTCGGGTAGATTCCTTCGATCAGGATCCCGCCCTGCCGGCTTGTCAGCGCCTCTTTTAAATCAAGTGTCGTTCGTATCGGTTTACGATCAACTGTTAATAAAATAAATCCGACACCTATCCC
The DNA here is from genome assembly GCA_037139685.1 of Bacteroidota bacterium. Lineage (GTDB taxonomy): Bacteria > Bacteroidota > Bacteroidia > Bacteroidales > FEN-979 > CAIVAT01. The sequence continues at coordinate 286 of JBAXFZ010000637.1, read as the reverse complement.
TGCATTTTTGAATTTCCCGTTCTGAAGTGCCGTAATTTTGAAGCCAAAATCAATATTATACTTCTGTTTTTCGTTTTGCGAAAGGGTCTGGAAGGTAGCTCCCTGGTATGTAAGTTTGTTGTCCTTCACCCCAGCCGTCTGCGCCTCTTCGCTTGTCATGGTGAGGGCCAGTTCCGACTCCCTGCCGTCGCGCAGAACAACCACGGTGACTTTGTCGCCCGGGTTTTTCTGTCCCACAATCTCCATCAACTCGGCTTTGCCGTTAACCGGATTATTGTCAATCCGG
>JBAXFZ010000636.1:0-1741 GCA_037139685.1 Bacteroidota bacterium | reverse complement strand
CGCGTGGTGGCGATCAGGGTGAAAAAGGGAAATGAGATCAGGATCCTCGATTTTTCATCGTTTGAGATTAAAAAGTTCAAGCGCAAACTCAGGATTACCTGCCTTGAGGTCCATGATATTTTCCCTGAGACATTTTCCAACAGCTTATGGCTGGCCGAAAATATCCTCGACAAACAGATCGTCGACATCAACGGGCGCAAACTGGATCGCGTAAACGATATCCGGATGGTGATGATCCCGGCAGGGACCTATGCCATTGCCGTGGATGTCGGGATGGAGGGGTTGCTCCGGCGGATCGGTATCGATAAACCCATCCAGACCATGCTGGATCCCTTCAAGACTGATATCCCCGGAAAATTTATCCTGTGGGATGACATCGCAGCCGTTGATTATTCCAATTCGAACATCAAGCTGTCGAAATCTTCATCGAAGCTGAATACGTTGCACCCTTCCGACCTGGCAGATATCATTGAAGATCTCGATAAAGCCACACGTACGTATATTTTTGCCTCCCTCGACGAAGAACAGGCCGCCGATGTGCTTGAAGAGATGGAACCACATGCCCAGATACATATCGTGGAGAGCCTGCCGGTTGAAAAAGTAGCCGATGTGCTTGAGAAGATGCCGGCCGATGAGGTTGCCGACCTGCTCGATGCACTTGCTGAGGACAAGGCTGAAAAACTCCTGGAAGAGATGGAAAAAGAATCTTCTGAAGAGGTGAGGGAGTTGCTGGAGTACCCGAACAAATATGTCGGATAGCTCATGACAACCGATTACTACACCTTCAATGAAGAACTTACCGTTGCTGAAACCTTTGAAGAACTGCGGAAGCAGCAGCCCGAGCCTGCACATATCTATACGATCATTGTCACTGACCGGAATGAACGGTTTTTGTCGTCTGTTTCACTTGGAGAACTTGTGGTGGCTGATCCTTCCAAACATCTGAAGGAGATCATGAACAAACATGCCATCAGCGTGTTTGATGACGACAAGGTTGATTCTCTCGCAGAACTTGTTTCCAGGTACAACCTGCTTGCCGTTCCTGTGATCAACAAGAACCGGGAGATGGAAGGCATTGTGGTTGTTGAGGATATTGTCGAGGATTTGCTCAGCCGGAGAAAAACCAGGTAACCCCCTGAAAGGAAATTCACGACTACTTCAATCAGACGGAAATCAATCTGGCGCAACATCGCTTTTTTCCTTGCGATCCTTGGGCCCGGGATCATCACGGGGAGTGTTGACAATGATGCCGGGGGAATCACGACCTATTCGGTTGCCGGTGCCCTGTATGGCTACAAGCTGCTCTGGACACTTATTCCATCCTTCATCGTGCTGGTGATTGTGCAGGAGATGAATGCCCGCATGGGAATCGTGACCGGCAAAGGGCTGGCTGATCTTATCCGCGAAAATGCCGGGGTGAAAGTCACCTTCTTTATTTTTATCGGACTGCTCCTGGCGGATATTGGCAATACCACCACCGAGTTTGCCGGTGTGGCCGGTAGCATGGAGGTGTTCAGTATAAGCAAATACATCTCGGTCCCGATTGTGGCATTCATGATCTGGATACTCGTGGTGAAAGGCAACTATAAACTTGCTGAACGAATCTTTCTGATATTCAGCGTATCCCTGCTGATGTATGTGGTTTCCGCCCTGATGGGAAAACCCGACTGGAGCGCGATCGGCCAATCGATTGCAAGGCCGCAGATGGATTTCGATCAGAAATCGCTCATGGTCATTATCG
>JBAXFZ010000635.1:0-1761 GCA_037139685.1 Bacteroidota bacterium | reverse complement strand
CCTACCTGATGGAAATCTACGGGGATATGGACGACAGGCTCACCACGTGGACGCGCGATGTCTTCATCGAACAGATGCAAAAACACCTTAAAGCCGGAGGTTACCCGGTATTTCCCTATGTCGACTACCGCAACTGGCACGATCCCCGCAGCGGGTTGATCACCGAAATGGCGCCGCCCATGCTTTCGCAGGGATATACCGCGTTGCGGAACCGTCCGGGGTTACTGATAGAGACCCATATGCTGAAACCATACAAACAGCGGGTTGAAGCCACCTACGAATGCATGCTGACAACCATGGAGCTCCTGAACCGGGAATCAAAGACATTGAATTCGCTCGTCAGGAAGGCCGATGAATTTGTGAGCAGCGAAGAATTCCGAAACCATCCCTTCCCGCTCAAGTTCGAAACCAGCAAGACCGACAGCACCATGGTCGATTTCCTGGGGGTTGAATACAAAGCCGTAAAAAGCGAAATAAGCGGGGGCGAATGGTTTATCTACGGCAACAAACCTGTGACTTACAAGGTTCCCTATTTCTTTTCAACCAGTCCGGTGGTGACGGTAATACTTCCCTATGCCTACATCATTCCCGGCGAGTGGAAGAGTGTTATTGACCGGTTGAAAATTCACGGAATCCGGCTAACCGAGCTTAAAAGCGAAAAAACTGCAAAGGTGGCTACCTGCCGGTTTAAAAACCCGAAATGGCAATCAAACCCCTATGAAGGCCGGCACCCGATGACAAACATCGAATATGATGAGATCGAAGAGACACGTACCTTCCCGGCGGGATCGGTAATTGTTGAGGAGATGCAGCCTGCCGGGCGGATCATACCGCACATCCTTGAGCCTAAGGGCAACGGCTCATTTGTTTACTGGGGATTCTTTGATGCAGCATTTGAACAGAAGGAGTACGGGGAAAGCTATGTCATTGAAAAAATGGCTGTTGAGATGCTGGCAGGCAACCCGGCTCTCAAACATGAATTTGAAGAGAAAAAGGCAGGCGATACAACCTTTGCTAAAAATCCGCAGCTGATCCTGAACTGGTTCTACAATAAATCACCTTTTATTGATGGAAGAAAAGGGATTTACCCTGTCGGAAAAATTTATGACAAGGCTGTCGTTGAATCTCTCAAACACTGATCCCGGCTTCGCCCTCTTCCATCACCCCTATAATGGCAGCGCTTTTAACACCTGCAGCATGCAGCTGAGATAACATCTCCGCGGCATGCTTCCCGGGCAGCGAGATCAGCAATCCCCCGGATGTTTGAGCATCGGCCAGAATGAATTTCAACAGTTCCGGAGTATCCCTGCTCCATGTTAAAACCGGTGATACAAACTCGAGGTTGTTCCTGGTCCCGCCGGGAATGGCCCCTCCTGCGGCATACTCCCATGCAGCCTCCAGGACAGGCACATCTGCCGCACGGATGACAGCCCGAACCCCGGCACCGACTACCATCTCCTTCAGGTGGCCCAGCAACCCGAAGCCCGTAACATCAGTACAGGCATTAACAGGGAATCGGGCCATGATGTCAACAGGTTTGTCGTTGAGCTCGGCCATCTGCTGCATCAACTGAATAACCAGGCCGGGATCTGCCAACCCCTGTTTAATGGCCGTGGTGATGATCCCTGTACCCAGCGGCTTGGTAAGGATGAGGGCATCGCCCGCCCTGGCTGTTGAATTCCGCAAAATCCTGGAGGGATCTATCAACCCGGTTACTGCCAGTCCGAATTTCGGCTCGGTGTCTTCAATGCTGTGGCCCCC
>JBAXFZ010000634.1:0-1762 GCA_037139685.1 Bacteroidota bacterium | reverse complement strand
ATGATGCTGTTCAAGGCAAAGTTTTGATTCCTCTTAAATGCGACATTTCGGCTTTTGAAGTCAACGAATGCAAGTCACCCTTCAACCGGATCTCCGGTAAGGCCGCGATCAAAGAGTCTTACTGGGGGCTGCCGGCAGCCCTGCTGGACATTAACCATCCGATGGAAGCATACGGCAGTGGCGCATTGATCATTCGCTGCGGACATGGACTGCGCAGTCACTGGTCGCCCATGTCGGGAACCGATGCAAGGCTGGGGGCACCCCAGGTCATTGGCGAACCAGGGCGGATCGGCATCTCGGATGCGATATCAAATTCTGAAGGGGCAACCCACACGTTCGGATTGTGGAAGGATAAAATGAATCCCCATGGAACAACAGCAGATATCAGGTATCTCAAATCTGCGGTCTATTTTTTCAACACTTTCTCCTTCGGGGATGAAGTGATCATCACCGCCTGTAATGCCGATTTTCATGCCGACCGCCCGGTCAAGGTGAACGGTGAACCGGTTTCAGTCAATTCAAAGAACAGCGCGATCGTTCTTGGCGCCAATGATACAAAGAGACTTATCTACCTTTTTGATGACAATATCCTCTGGGACAACACGACTCCTTTTGAAAAAGTTCCTGCGCAGAAAGCATTGGCCCTTGCACTCGACAATGCCCTCTTCACTGTAAGTCCTGTGAACGGGTGTCTGTTATTCGGGGAAATCGACGAAAACTGGAAAAATATCAGCAGGGGAAACCTGTGGCTGGTATTTGGCATGTACGCCTACCTCCCGACCCTGCCGGATCCTTATGCGGCCAATGTGGCCCTTCTTAAACGCCGCTATAACCTGACGGCAGCGTTTGATCCAAACAGGCGCGTGATATCTTTCTGGCTGGCTTGCCTTGTCAGTTTCAAAAGTGAGAGTGATCCGGCTGACAATGTCAAGGTTGCCTTTTATTTCAGCGGGGCACCGGCAGGTGGTGCATTGACAGGTTCTAACCCGGTTAATCAGGACCTCGCACCTTTAAAACACGAAACAGTTGCGGCGTTTCATGTAACCATACCCGGAACCAAACCACCTATAAACCCTGTCGTACTGGATGGGATATTACCTGAATTAAAAGAGGTAATTGTACCCGATTACCAGGAAATCTGGGACAAAGAGTTTGGAAGGCTCGAAATGGATGCTTTCTCACTGCTGGATGTGAGCAGCAATGCCAGCCAGTTCGGTGTCAGTTTCAATAATTTTGGCGGCAGGAAATTTGCCCTTTTACCAACAGCAACGTTTGTTCCTTCAGACAATGACACGACGGTGAACAATGCCATGCCTTTTGTGGTGGAGGGCATGGAAGTCAAATCACAGGGATCGAATGTGCACTTGTTTACTTTACCTGAAGTTGCATGGGAACCTGTCATCAACCTCACCAACCCTGATCTTCCCGCCCCTTCCGGCATGGACCCGAATAAATGGTTCAATTATTACCCAAATGACGGAGGACCTACCCGGATTTTCAACAACAGCAAAAAATTAGTTCCCCTGGCTCCGATTCCGATGCTGGATTTCCTGATCAGTGAGTTCAAGGATGATCCGAAAAATCTTACCTGTGCTTCATTCACCCTCCCATTCGGACTGAAAGCAATCGCATTTATCAGCAAAACAGGCAATGAACCTAAAAAACCGAAGCTTGAACACAAACAACCGGAGTTCAACAAACTCAAAGGAGGCCTCCAGATTCGGGCCACCGCGGGGAATTATGGAAAGAGATTCAATGATGA
>JBAXFZ010000633.1:0-1766 GCA_037139685.1 Bacteroidota bacterium | reverse complement strand
GTATTTCAGGAATTCCATCACTTTCATGCGGTCGTACATGCTGGCATCGGAGGGTACATAACCGGTGCGGCTTCGGATCTTTTTCGAATCCCTGACCACATCGAGTCCGAAGATGGTTGCATTGCCGGATGTCGGAAAGATCAGGTTCAGCAGGATGCGGATGGTGGTGGATTTCCCGGCGCCGTTGGGCCCGATGAAACCGAAGATGTCGCCCTGCGCTACATCCAGGGAGAGATCGCTGATCCCCCGCGGATGACCGTAGGATTTTGTAAGATGGCTGATTTCGATGATGTCCATACGTGGTTGTAATCATGGCAACCTGGTGTAAAGTTAGTCCTTTCCGAGTTCCGGTAATGAAAAAACAGAGGAAATCTGAAATGGATCGGAGCCTTACATGCAGGCTTGTGGTGAAAATGAAGGGTTCCTCTTCCCGCTGCGGGAGAGTGAGACAGGTACCGGGTGACTAAACCCGGGCAAAGGCTGAAAGCAATGATTACGGGCAGTACTTTAATAAAACGACGACCCCCATGATATCGAGATATTTTCCCGGGTTGACAGAAAGGGTAACGCCGGGGTCGATCAGCAGATCCTTACAGGCCGCATAGGGGGTGCGAATCGTGGGACTGTTCACTGAAAAGGCCAGTCTCACGTTTTCGAGGGCAGTAGGTATGAGACCCGTTGACCAGTTCGAGGGCTCATCCCAGAATGTATCCGTTCCGCCTATCCAGGTCGTATAGATTTTCTCCGTGAATTCGTTGACCCCGATATCGGGCGGATTTTCCCTTGGGAACCCATCCTTGTCGTCCGTGATGCCGGGAACACAGACTCCGCTGTTGTCCAACTCTTCCGGCCCGGTACAGTGTAAATTGGTTTCAGAAACAAAGACAGGTTCAATAGAGACCGAGTTCAAATCCTGCCACATATAGAAGGAACGCTGCCAGCCCGTTAAATCGAGTTTTGAGCTCCCGTATCCGTTTGATCCCAGCTGGTTTGCATCAAATGAATAAAGGTCATTGTAGTTGCTCCCGAACAGGTAAGGGTTGCCGACGCCAATGGCAAAATTCGCATTGGGTGTGGCGGCGTAGGCATAATGAAGATTATTATACAGGATGTTGTTTCTGAGGTGATTGGCTGCGCTGCCTGGTCTGTTGAAACAAAAGGTCGAACTATAGTTCATGAAGGAGGAGGTCTGCGACAGACGGACTGCATTATAATAGTAATCGTTGGCAACCCCCGCCGCCGACACATCCAGGATGCCGGTTATGGCGTAATGCAACCTGTGTGAATACCCACTGACAGGACATTCCAGGGAGATCATGTTGTTGAAGATCCTGCTGGTCCCTGTTGACTTGACGTACATGCCCTCCACGCTGTCGACAGTGCCGGTATAATCATCCCCGCTGATGAACAGGCCATAGAGTGTATTGCCATTCACGGTTGGATTCTCTCCGCAAACCATGATCCCGGTTATTTTCGGGGTTGAGGGGAGGTAAGGAGGGGCAGGGCATTGCGGCCCGGAATTAAGATGCAGCTTATAAATTTTATTGTTGCTGATTTCACAATTATGGCCCAGGGAGTTTCCGTTTGGATTAGTCCCGATCCCGGCCATCATAACGCCGCTCCCCCATACAGCATCGGTGGTAATATTGGCGATGATGTTATTCTTGATGTGAACCGTATTGCTGTTATACTGATTAAGGACATAGATTCCATAGACCTGACCACCGGTCTCAATGTTATTGGATAAAGTGGGGCTGCCAATGGTG
>JBAXFZ010000632.1:0-1766 GCA_037139685.1 Bacteroidota bacterium | reverse complement strand
AGGACATTGCTGCAGCATGGGCAAAGGGAGCCGTATGGTTCAAGGTGCCTGCTTCAGTGAAGATCAACCTGATGGGCAAGCGGCCGGCCAACCTCTCAGCAAAGGATATTATCCTGAACCTCCTTTCGGTGTTCGGAGCAAACAAATTACTGGGCTACTCCGTCGAAATCTGCGGGGAAGAAACCGAGAATTTCACACTGGCCGAGCGCATCACAATAGCTTCAATGGGCACTGAGATGGGAGCCATCATCCTGATCTTCCCGACCTCGCAAAAACTGCTGGATGAGTTAAAACTGGTTACCGGGAAAGATTACCCGATGGTAACTGCCTCTCCCGAAGCCAGGTATGAGAATATCATCGACCTTGACCTGAGCAAATTTGTCACCATGGTGGCGAAACCTGGCCATCCGCATGATGATACTTCCATTGATACGGTGCGTAACCAGAAAATCAACTCCGGTTTCATCGGCAGCTGCACCAACGGACGAATCGAGGATCTGCGTATTGCTGCATCCATACTTCGTAGCAGGAAAGTCGCCCCGGGTGTTGTCCTTAAAATTGTCCCTGCTACTGATGCCATCTGGACACAGGCCATGGACGAAGGGCTCATCCAGGTATTCAAGGAGTCGGGCGTGATGGTTTCAAATGCAGGATGTGCGGGTTGTGCAGCCGGCCAGGTTGGCCAGAACGGCCCGGGGGAGGTTACGATCAGCACCGGGAACCGTAATTTTGACGGGAAACAGGGCAAGGGGTTTGTTTACCTTGCCTCGCCGGCAGTTGTTGCCGCTTCTGCGGTTGCAGGATTCATAACCACCCCTGACCAGATCCCCGACCAGCCTGCACTTTTCCACGCAACCGGCAGCCAGGGTGTGCCGGCAAAGCCGCGCAGCGAAAAAGAGAAGACTGCAAAGCCGACATTCGTCGAGGGAACCGTGTGGATCATCCCCAAGGATGATATTGATACGGATATGATCTTTCATAACCGCTACCTCACCATAACCGATATCCGTGAGATGGGACAATACACCTTCGACAACCTCAAGGGATTCGAGGATTTTGCCAAAATGGCCAAGGCCGGTGACATTGTGATCACCCGCAAAAATTTCGGGGCCGGAAGTTCGCGCCAGCAGGCGGTCGATTGTTTTCAATCGCTTGGCATCAGCTGCATCCTGGCTGAATCTTTTGGGGCCATTTATGAGAGAAACGCAATCAACGCGGCGATGCCCATTCTAACCTACAAACCGGAAATCATTGACGAGGTTGACCTGCACCATGGCGACAAGATCAGCGTGGACTTCATTTCGGGAATTCTTACCAACCTGAGATCGGGAAAGACCGCTACGATTGATAAATTCTACGATGCCCAACTGGCAATCTATAAAAACGGGGGGCTGTTGTAAAACGGGAGGTGGTCGCGCCAGGCGTGGCTACCTCTTCTTCAGTTTCCATCTCCGGTGCGACCAGAGGTAATATTCGGGTTTTTCGACAATAACATCTTCAAGCATTTTCATAAACCGGCTGGTAATATCGCCGGTTTTTGTTTTTGCCGGTTCGGCCTCCAGCATCCTGAAATCGGCCATATAATACCCCCGTTTAAGCTTGGTAACGCAGGCAAATACCACGGGGAAATTTGTAATCCTGGCATACTTTTCGGGTCCGTGCAGGGTTGCCGTCTCCCTGTTCAGGAAATTTACCCAGAAAGCCAGGCGGGGACTCGAGGGACTTTGATCGGCAACCATATAAAAGGCTGCAGGCTCGCCCCAGTC
>JBAXFZ010000631.1:0-1767 GCA_037139685.1 Bacteroidota bacterium | reverse complement strand
TTACCGACTTTGGGATCGGCTTTGCCCCCGAAAGCTGGGATGGCCTGAAGAATTATACAAAATCCAAAGGTATCACCGAGGATATCCTGCTTGAAACAGGGTTGCTGTCGGAGAGCAAAGGCAAACGCTTTGATTACTTCCGTGGCCGGATCATGTTCCCGATCCTTTCCGCCACAGGACGTGTGGTCGGGTTTACAGGCCGGAATTTTTCCGGCAACGAAACTGCGCCAAAATACTTCAATACCCCGCAAACGGGGATCTACAACAAGGGTAAAACCCTTTATGGCCTGCACATGGCAGTAAAAGCGATCAGGGAAAAAGGTTATACTTACCTGGTCGAAGGCAACGCCGATGTGATCCGGATGCACCAGATCGGAAAGATCAACACGGTTGGTTCCGGTGGAACCGCCCTGACCCGGGAACAGATTGCAGAGCTGAAAAGTCGCTCCGCATCTGTCACCCTGATCGGGGATTCGGATGGCGCCGGTCAAACCGCCGTCTTAAAAAGCGGCAAGCTGATCATTGAGGCCGGCATGTTCTGCAACGTGATCGAACTTCCCAAAGGAGAAGAGAAACAGGACCCCGATTCATTCTTTCACGACGGGGAGCAATTTGACCAGTATGCCGGCGAACACCAAAAGGATTTTATTATCTGGCAGGCTGAATCACTAAAGGAAAAGTGTAAAAGCCCCGATGGGAAATCCAAAGTCATTGATGAACTTGCGTGGCTGATCACCCGGCTGCCGGTTTCTTCCCACACGCTGTACATCGAACAGCTGAGCGCGAAGATCAAACCCAAAAAGGCCTGGGAAGACAGCATCCGCCGTTTTCTGGCCGACGAGCCGAAACAGGAACAGAAGGAACCCGAGAGCGCCATCCCTTCTCATGTCATCCTGTCGGATTATGAGAAATATGGTTTTTACCAGGACCACAATTGCTATTACTTCCGGACCAAAAACGGCCCGTTGCGTGGATGCAATTTCATCATGGAACCATTGTTCCATGTTGCTTCTGTGCTAAACAGCAAACGGATTTACAGAATCACCAATGAGCATACTTTCAGCCAGGTGATCGAACTTCTGCAAAAAGACCTGATCTCCATCAGCGCCTTCAAGCTCCGGGTCGAAAGCCTGGGGAATTTTCTGTTTGAAGGCACCGATGCCGATCTGAACAAACTCAAGCGGTTCCTCTATGAGAAAACGGAGAGCTGCATTGAGATCACCCAGCTTGGCTGGCAAAAAGAGGGTTTCTGGGCCTGGAGCAACGGGATTTTCGACGGAGAGTTTAAAGAGACCGACATCAACGGGATCGTGGTACACCAAGGCAAGAATTATTACCTGCCCTCATCCAGCGGGATTTACAAGTCAGAGGAAACCCTTTTCGTTTCGGAACGCAGGTTCCGGCATTCACCGGGAAAGGTTTCCCTGTTCGATTATTCTTCCCAGCTTCTCCAGGTCTATGGTGACAACGCCATGTTCGGACTCTGTTTCTATTTTGCCACCCTTTTCCGCGACCATATCGCCGGCAAGTTTGGTTTTTATCCGATCCTCAATCTTTTCGGCCCCAAGGGGGCCGGGAAGACTGAGATGGCCATCAGCCTGCTTCAGCTCTTTGGCAACCAGGCCAAGGGGCCGAATATCACCAACACCACCAAGGCGGCGCTTGCTGATCATGTTGCCATGTTCTCCAATGCACTCTGCCACATCGACGAATATAAAAACAACCTGGAATACGAGAAGATCGAATTCCTCAAAGGGCTTTGGGATG
>JBAXFZ010000630.1:0-1778 GCA_037139685.1 Bacteroidota bacterium | reverse complement strand
TAGGTATGAGCCCCGCATTTGGCGCCCAGAAGCAGCGAATCGCACTGACTGTAATTGCGCGAATTGACGGCATTTTTTGAAATACGCACCAGTCCGCGGTAGGAGTTGTTGCTCTTTCCGGCCGAAATTCCTTTGGAAATGATGGTGCTGCGGGTATTCTTCCCGAGGTGCATCATCTTGGTACCCGTATCGGCCTGCTGATGGTTGTTGGTAACTGCTACAGAATAAAACTCGCCGACCGAATGGTCACCAAGCAAGATGCAGCTGGGGTATTTCCATGTGATGGCCGATCCGGTCTCCACCTGTGTCCAGCTGATTTTCGAATTGCTGCCCTTGCAGATGCCACGCTTGGTAACAAAATTGTAAATCCCGCCCAACCCGTTTTTATCGCCGGGATACCAGTTCTGCACAGTGGAATATTTCACTGATGCATCTTTCATGGCCACAATCTCCACGATGGCGGCATGCAACTGGTTTGTATCGCGCTGGGGGGCCGTGCAGCCTTCCATGTAACTCACATAGGCGCCCTCTTCGGCAACGATGAGGGTACGTTCAAATTGCCCGGTGTTGGCGGCATTGATGCGGAAATAGGTAGATAGTTCCATGGGGCAGCGAACACCTTTCGGGATAAAACAAAAGGAGCCGTCACTGAAAACCGCGGAATTGAGGGCGGCAAAATAATTGTCGGTATAGGGAACCACCGATCCCATGTATTGTTTCACCAGGTCGGGATGGTTTTGAACGGCCTCGCTGAAGGAACAAAAAATGATCCCGTGTTTTGAGAGGGTTTCAGAAAAAGTGGTTTTAACAGAAACACTGTCGATTACAGCATCTACAGCAACGCTGGTCACACCAGCCAGCTTCTTCTGTTCATCCAGAGAGATGCCAAGTTTGTTGAAGGTAGCCAGCAATTCCGGATCAACCTCATCAAGGCTCGACAACTCCGGCTTTTTCTTCGGAGCTGCATAAAAGATGATCTCCTGGAAGTTGATGGGTTCAATGTTCAGATGTGCCCAGTGGGGTTGCGACATGGTGAGCCAATGGCGGTATGCCTTGAGCCTGAACTCGAGCATGAATTCCGGTTCATTCTTTTTCGAGGATATATAGCGGATGGTATCTTCAGAAAGCCCGATGGGCGCAAATTCTGTATCGATGTCCGTGACAAAGCCATATTTGTAGTCACCCTGGGTTACTTCGTCCAGGATCTTGTTTGCTTCGGATTCCATTGATCGTTAATTTAAAACAAATCCAGTCATTTTTCGTGCCGCAGCAGGCGGTGTGACAAACTGTCGGGCAAAGTTACAATAATTTAGGTATTGGAATGCTTGATTGGGAAAAAAGGTGAACGGGTGAAAGGGTGAACGGGTGAGCGGGTGAACAAGCGGACAAGCGGACAAGCGGAGAGGCGGACAGGCGGACAGGCGGACAAGAGGACTGGCGGGCGAACGCAAGGTTAACCTTCAAATCGTAAATTCGTAAATTCTTTTATGGTTTTACGTGGTAGAAGAATCTGTCGAGGTTATAGCCATTGGTGATCAGTTCCTGGCGGTTTTTTTTATAAAAATCAAGGATTGATTCAATCGGGACAACGGCATTCAGTCCATACTGGATGTTTTCGCTTTTTCCGACATAAAGATCTCCTTTGTATGGAAGCCACTCAGGAGTTCGTTGCTGATCAGATGACGGTTTGAGAAATTCTTCATGGCTTGAATTTACGGTTTTCACCATTCCAACCAGTTCAAAATGCTCGCCAACCTCGGTAACCGCCAAAGCAATTC
>JBAXFZ010000629.1:0-1779 GCA_037139685.1 Bacteroidota bacterium | reverse complement strand
GAGACCAAGCGGGCCTATACCGCCATGGTGACGGACATGGACCGGAACGTCGCCGCCATTCTTAAGCAACTGGACCAGTTGGGCCTCCGGGACAACACCATCGTCGTCTTTACCAGCGACAATGGCGCGACACCCGATGGCACCAACCTCCCATTCCGGGGGTTCAAACACTCGGTGTACGAGGGCGGCACGCATTTGCCCACCGTCATACATTGGCCAGGCGGCAAGGTCGTCGGCGGCAAGCACACGGTCGAGCCGACGGCGTTCTTCATTCATTCCCGCATCCACCGCGCACGTCCCAAGGCGGTCTGCGTGCTCCACTCCCACATGCCGTTCGCGACGTCGATCACGCTCCTCGACTCCGGCCGGCTCGATCCGGTGAGCCAGAACGCGCTGCGCTTCTTCGGCCGCAGCGGCGAGGGATGGGGATACTCCATCAGGGTGAAGAACATCTGGGTCGCGCGTCGCATTGGCTATGGCATGGGATTTAGTTCGGAGGGGATCGCCCTCGTGGTGCGGCCGGTTAAACGATACGCCCCGAAATTCAGCCGTTTTGCGGTAATTTATACCTGCAGCGATTTCACCTTCAGCGCTGAAAAGGCACGCAAGGATTTTGGGTTCGAGCCAAAATACACCCTGGAACAGGCGTACGACCTAACCGTGGGTTATTACAGCAAAAAAAATCCTGCCCGGTCCTGACATTTTTTATTAAAAATTAAACTGTTACCGGATTTTTTCAGAACTTAGTGGACTTCAAATACCCTGTTTCATGAATTCAAAATCTACCGGACTGATCGCTGTTTTTGAAGCAGCTATCCGCGGTAACTGGGATCTCACCGCCTTGTCTGATTATGGCGGCGAGTCATTCCCCTACAAATCGGTAGGTGAACGGATTGTAAAAATACATGGTTTATTCAAGGCAGCCGGCATTCAAAAGGGAGATCATATCGCCCTGCTGGGCAAGAATTCGGCCCACTGGGGCATGATCTACCTGGCAACCATCACCTACGGTGCAGTTATTGTACCCGTTCTTCCTGATTTCAAGGCTGCCGATATCCATTACATTATAACCCATTCCGATTCGCTGTTGATGTTCGTGGAAGAATCCATCTTCAAAGATCTGGATCCGGAATCGATGCCGCTGCTCAGGCATATAATAAAGATCCAGGACGACTCCCTCCTTTTTACACGCGACCGGTCGGCCGGGTTACCGGGGTCCTCCTCCCCTGTTCTGAACCTGTCACCCGATCAGATCAGTTTTCCGCCTTCGCATCCTGACGATATTGCGGTGATCAGCTACACGTCGGGGACAACCGGGTTCTCCAAAGGTGTGGTTCTCCAGCACAAAAGCATCCTGGGCAACCTCCGTTATGCACACCGGAACATGCCGCTTAACCCGCGTGATAAAATACTCTCCTTTTTACCGCTTGCCCATACCTATGGATGTGCTTTTGAGTTTTTATTTCCCTTCAGCCTCGGTTGCGATATCACATTTTTAACCAAGACCCCCTCTCCAAAGATCATTATGCAGGCATTCCAGGAGATCCGTCCTTCGCTGATCCTTTCGGTCCCCCTGATAATTGAAAAAATATTCAAATCCCAGATCCTTCCTGCACTCCGCAAACCCGCTGTCAGGTTCCTGATCAGCACTCCACTGGTCAACCACCTTGTTTATAAAAAAATACGCCTGAAAATGGTTGATGTGTTCGGCGGGCATTTCCGGGAACTCGTGATCGGGGGGGCCCCTTTCAATGCACAGGCTGAAAGGGTCTGTAAGAA
>JBAXFZ010000628.1:0-1794 GCA_037139685.1 Bacteroidota bacterium | reverse complement strand
GCACTGACGGCAACCTGTCTTGATGAGCCCCCGCTCCTGCGCGTGAAACTTCACTTGCCACAGGGATATTATCCTGCGGTGCTTCCGTTTCGAGATCACATGGCAGCCATATTGAAAAGCAGGAACCCTTACCGGGTTCGCTTTCAATGGTGATCATTCCCCCGAGCAAATCAATTATTTTTTTGCTGATGGTAAGCCCGATGCCGCTCCCCTGGTACTTCCTCCCGAATCCTTCGCTGATCTGGCGGAACTCCTGGAAAATCAGGTCATAGAATTCTTTATCTATCCCAATCCCGGTGTCTGAGATTTTCACCACAATCCAATCCTTCGCCGACAAGGTGGTCTGTGTTGTTTCGATGGTGATGCCGCCTTGGTCGGTAAATTTTATGGCATTATCCAGCATTTGCTGAAGCAGCTGTTTAAGCAGCTGCTCATCTGTATTTGCTGAACAGGTTGTGTCGGCCAGGTTTTTAACATAAATATTTTTTTCGGATGACAGGGTCTCCATGGACTTAATCACAGACTGAATGGCGGGCTCCAGCAACATCCTTTTCCTGGAGACATTGACATGGCCGGCTTCGAGTTGCGATAGGGTTATGATTGAATTCAGGGTCGACATGAGCCTCCTGCCCGAATCATATATGTTGTCAATCATGCTTTCATACTCGCTTTGCGCAAGTTCTTCCTTCAGAAGCTCGGCGAATCCAAGGATCCCGTTCAAGGGCGTGCGGAGTTCATGACTCATGTTGGCCAGGATGGACGATTTCAACCTGTCGGATTCTTCAGCTTTTTCTTTGGCTACGATCAGCTCCTTTTCAAATAATTTGCGCATGGTAATATCGCGGTCGGCACCCCGGTAACCCCGGTAGGTGCCCTGCTCATCAAACACGGGGATACCCGAGGTTTCCAGGTAAACAATATGTCCGTTCTTATGCAATGCGCGGTTTACAATTGCATTAAGGGGTTTGAACTGGTGAACAATACTTCTGACCCCCTCTTTGACCCTGAGGGCATCTTCGGGGAGGAGAAAATCGAACGGTGACCGGCCGATCATCTCCTCGGGCATGTATCCCAGGATATCAAACACCTTTTGGGTAACAAAGGAGTATTTCCATTCAGCGTCGATTTCCCAGATCCAGTCATTGGTCAGGTCAACGATTTCATGCAGGCGCTGTTCGCTTTCGCGCAGCCTGGTTTCGGCAAGTTTGCGCTGCGTCATGTCCCTGAATATGCCAAGGGTGCCTGTAAACCGCCGTTCCGCATCATACTGCGGGGTGGCGGTCACGATGATCCAGCGCCGGGATCCGTCAGCCCTGTTGATTTCAATATCATAGATGCTTTTCTGGCCATCTTTCCTTAGCTTGGTCTGGCGCTTGATTTCTTCAATAGTTGGAGGGTCAAGGAAGGAAAGCAGACTTTTGCCGATCAACTCTGCCTGCGGCAGTCCGAAAATTTCACAGGCCGCCGGGTTGACAAATGAAAAATTCTCATCAGTGTCCACCATTCCAAGTCCTTCACCGCTTGTTTCCACAAGATCGTGATAGCGCTCATTGCTTGAATTCAGCGCTTTTTCCGTTTCCTTTAATTCACGGAGATCCCGCGCAATTATGAAAAACACGGGGTCCCCTGTGTTGTCCATTCTCTTCATACTTACACGGACAGGAATTTTGCGGCCATCATGATGTTTCCAGGTGGTTTCCTGTTTGAAAAGAAATTCACCCTCTTTGGATTGGTTGTCAGCATCCGGATGAAAAAATCCGGGCAATTCAACCATGATGTCTGATATAGTCAAAC
>JBAXFZ010000627.1:0-1823 GCA_037139685.1 Bacteroidota bacterium | reverse complement strand
ATCATATCACAAAAAGAGCCGGTTACCGCACTTGTCCCGCTCAGCAAAAATTCGTTTGCCTATTCAACTTCAAATGAGATTTTTCTTGTCCAGCCCGACACCTGTAAGTTTCGAATCATCAGGAGCGAAGTTCCGATTGAATCGTTTGCCTTCGGCAGCGACGGATTCATTTACCTTTCCTTTATGAACGGAATATTCAGGATGAACAGGTCAACACCTGCCGAACCGGTTTTGGCCGGGGTTCATGGCCTGTTAAAAAGCCACAATAAGAACATTTTTGTTTTATGGCAGGAGAAAGGCAGGGTGGTCATAATTAAACCCCGGTAATTGCCTTCTTGCGGTTTAAACAACCACAAAAAAGCGGTCACAGAAACACTTACCTGATCACGATTGTCCTGGAAAAGCTGCCCGATTCCGTTTCGATCCTGGCATAATATTCCCCTATGGCAAAATCCCCGTGACTGAAACGCAGGGTATTCTTCCCGTCTGCTTTTCGTGTAAGCACCTCCTTTCCAGAGCCATCAAAAATTGTCACCTGCAAAACTCCGGCACTCAAATCATTCATTATGATTTCGAAATCACCATTGCTTGGATTAGGCACAATAATCAACCCATCCTTCGCCAGTCCACCAGTCCCGGTTGTTCCATCCTGTGTGAGGGTTACATTTGCCGGATTGAGCCCGGCAACTGTGACTGTGATGACAGCGAAACGCAGCCCGGGGCCGGTATGGGCGGAATAGTTGGCCTGGATTATTCCGTTTCCGCTTCCTGCGGGTGTAATGGTGCACCAGGGCTGGTTACTGGCTGCCGACCAACCAGTGTTGGATGTCACCCAGTAGGTTGCTATTCCTGCTGCGGCAGGCACATTCTGGTTTGGAGGGGCAACCCCGAGAGCTGGTAATGCGCCATCCTGGGTAACAGTCACCACGACCGGGGTAAGTCCGGCAACCGTCACGGTAATATTTGCAACCCTTTGCGAAACTGAGATATTCTCACCATAGTTTACATTGAGGGTGCCGTTGCCCGTACCCTGGGCAGGCACCAGGCACCAGCTCTGGTCGCTGACCACAGTCCATGCACTGTTGGATGCAACGGAAAAGGAGGTTGACCCGGCAGGGGCGGTGACATTCTGGTTCGGCGGGGTCACTGCGAGGGTCGGTCCTCCCCCGGAAGTGCCGGTGATCAGCACGTCATCAACAGACCAGGAGTAGCCCCAGGTACCGGTGTAGTTCCACCTGAACCTGACCTGGCTGTGGCCGGCAACACCTGCAACGGATGCATTGTAAACGGCAGGGTTGGTGGCCGAGGTCGCAGTGAACTGGATGATCTGCGACCAGGTGGCTCCGTTGTCGGTACTGCTTGAGAGGGTTCCGGAAGAGCCTGCGTAGGATTTGAAATAATGGTTAAACGAAAGGTTAACCGTTGCATAGGCTGAAAGATCAAGGACCGGTGAGACAAGGTCGGCATTCTGTGAAGCGCCGCTTCCATAGGCGCCACTGTTGAGGAAGGCATAGTTGCCATTCAGTGCAGGAAGTGGTGTTTGCCCGGTGATCATGCCAAACGCCCACACCTGCCCATTTCCCTGGTGGTCCACCTGCGACCAGCAGGTGGGAATTGAGGTGCCGCTGAAACCCTCGCTGAAGGGAAGGGTAAAACTGGTGCAACTGGTGGTGAACTGCATATCCCCGCCATTCACGGTATTGGTTCCTGCAACCCCGACCAGCCTGAAATGGCAGGTAGTTCCTGCAGTCAGCCCGGTAATGGTAGCATTCACATTACCGGCGGAGGTTCCCGAACCCGCCGGAACCACCGGCGTGCTGTTT
>JBAXFZ010000626.1:0-1826 GCA_037139685.1 Bacteroidota bacterium | reverse complement strand
GCAACGGGGGCCGCGGGCTCAAGGGTTTCTGCCTCTTTTACAGGCTCCGGAATAACAACAGGTTCAGGCTGAATGATTTCCGGGATTATCACCACCGGTTTTTCCTCAACAGCAACAGGTTCTTCAATAACCTGTACAACAACAGGAGCCGGTTCCGGCACGACTGGTGCAGGCGGAGGGGCAACCTCAGGTTTTTTGACCTCAGCAACAGGTTCCCTAACAGGTTCCTTTACAGGGACGACCTCCTTGGGTTTCTTTGCCGGTTCGTACGGTTTTTTATCGAAGCCCATGGAAACATTCTTGATGAACAGGTCATCAAGTTCTTTTTCACGGTCTTTCGTAGCCGACTTCTTATCCTCGATGGTGATGGTCTCGTGGGAGGCGAATTGCAGACCGATCTTTTTGGCCTCCTCCTTGACATGCTTCTCCGAGGCGAACTCCTTCATCAGGAGGGTATACATCTCCTGTGATAATTTCGCATTCGGATCCATATCGATCGGGAATCCCTTTTTATTCAGGAAATCCACCACGGTCTTCATCCCAATGTTAAATTCCCGTGCAGCTTTGCTTAACCTGGTAATTGTTACGCCTTCACTCATTGAGCAAAATTATGGTTTTTTATTCAAATTCAGCTTTTAAAATGCGGACAACTTCATTGATCGTCTCTTCTTCGAGGTCGGTCCGCTTCACCAACTCGACAACATCCAAATCCAATACACTTTTTGCGGTATCACAACCGATTGATTTCAATTCATCTATGATCCACTGATCGATTTCATCAGAGAATTCCTGGATGTCGACATCTTCATTGTCAACATCGGTATCGCGGTACACATCGATTTCGTAACCGGTAAGTTTTCCGGCCAGTTTGATGTTAAAACCGCCTTTGCCGATGGCCAGGGAAACCTGGTCGGGCTTCATATAGACATCCGCCCGTTTCTCCTCCTCAATGATCACGATCGAAGAGACCTTTGCAGGGCTCAGTGCACGCTGGATGAAGAGTGAAGGGTTGGTGGTATAGTTGATTACGTCGATGTTCTCATTTTTCAGTTCGCGGACGATCCCGTGAATACGGCTGCCCTTCATGCCAACGCATGCGCCCACGGGGTCGATGCGGTCGTCGTAAGATTCAACGGCGATTTTGGCACGCTCGCCCGGTACCCTGACAATTTTCTTAATGTTGATCAGTCCATCGTAAACTTCGGGAACTTCCGATTCGAAGAGGCGCTCCAGGAATGCCTCGGAGGTGCGCGAAAGTATGATGATCGGGTTGTTGTTCTTCATCTCCACCTTCGACACTACCGCACGGATTGTATCGCCCTTGCGGTAAAAATCACTGGGAATCTGTTCCGATTTGGGCAGGATCAGTTCGATGTTCTCATCGTCCACGACAAGTATCTCCTTTTTCCACACCTGGTAAACCTCCCCGGAAATAATTTCGCCTATTTTTTCACGGTATTTTGTGTAAACGTTATTCTTCTCATACTCCTGGATCTTGGAGATCAGGTTCTGGCGAATGGCTAAAATCTCGCGGCGTCCGAAACTTTCAAGTTTTATCTCCTCCGAAAGCTCTTCACCGACTTCAAAATCGGGTTCGATTTTGATTGCTTCCGAAAGCGGCACCTGGGTGTTCTCATCCTCCACGGTGCCATCTTCCACGATGGTCCTTGACCTGAAAATTTCGAGGTCACCCTTGTCGATGTTTACAATAATGTCAAAATTATCTGCCGACCCGAACCTTTTCGTCAACATATGCTTGAATACATCTTCCAGGATGCGCATCATGGTTTCCCTGTCGATGTTTTTGAATTCCTTGAATTCGGAAA
>JBAXFZ010000625.1:0-1838 GCA_037139685.1 Bacteroidota bacterium | reverse complement strand
CCTGATGGAACGGTCATCCAATTACAGGAAGGAGCTTATCGAAAAGGGGAACGCCTTTATCCTTTTCCAGGCCGACATCTATACGAGTCCCGAATATCTCCTAATCTATTTTCCCCGGGAAAAACAGTTTCTGCTCACCGAACTTTGGGGGATGCTGCTCATATCTATCATCCTTATCATAGTGATCGTTTATTCTTTCACCTACACCATTACCACCATTTTCCGTCAGAAGCGCCTGTCGGAGATGAAGAACGACTTCATCAACAACATGACCCACGAATTCAAGACCCCCATCTCAACCATCTCCCTGGCCTGTGAAGCCTTAACCGACAAGGAATTACGCGCATCCGGCGAAACCCTTGAAAGCTACCTGTCGATGATCCAGGAGGAGAATAAACGGCTGGCCGGGATGGCGGAGAAGATCCTTCAAACGGCCGTGATCGACAAGGGTCAGCTGAAGATGAACAAAGAAAAGATCGACCTGCATGAAATCATAACCGATGTGATAAAAAACCTGAGGATACAGGTAGAGATTAAGGACGGGGAGATTATAAGGAATTTTGGAGCCGGCAGGTCGCGGATCGAGGGTGACAAGGTCCATGTGACCAACCTGGTGTATAACCTGCTTGACAATGCAAACAAATATTCACCGCGGAAACCGCTGATCCGCATCAGTACAGAGAATGCAAACAACGGGATCACCATGATCATCGAGGACAATGGCATCGGGATAGGCAAGAACGAGCAAAAGAAAATTTTTGACAAGCTCTACAGGGTGCCCACGGGCAACATCCACGAAGTTCGCGGCTTCGGGCTTGGACTGAGCTACGTGAAGGCCATCGTGGAGGAGCATCACGGAAGGATAAGCATTGAAAGCGAAGTGAACAGGGGGACAAAATTCAGGGTTTTCCTGCCCTTTATCATCAAAGACTAAATTTGTGTCTTTTCCGTTTAGGATGGAGGGAAAAAAAACATACGCTTTGTAATGCATTAAACGAAGCACCCTGTCCCGATGAAATAAATTCTGTGAACTAAACATGAATAACCATGGATAAACAACAAACCCGAATTCTGCTGGCTGAGGATGACCGTAACCTGGGGAGTATCCTGAAGAATTACCTGGAGGCAAAGGGTTATTCCACGACCCTGTGCGTCAACGGGCAGGAAGCAACCGACACCTTTTCACGGAAAGAGTTCGATTTCTGCATCCTTGACATCATGATGCCCGTAAAGGACGGGTTTACGGTCGCTGCCGAGATCAGATCGGCGAACAAAAAGGTACCCATCCTGTTCCTGACGGCAAAGACTCTCCAGGAAGACAAACTGAAAGGTTTTGAAATCGGCGCGGATGATTACATTACCAAGCCCTTCAGCATGGAAGAATTGCTGCTGCGCATCCATGCAATCCTGCGACGCACCGACGAACCCGTCAAGCCCGCCGACATGAATATCTATACCATCGGCATCTACACCTTCGACTACAACCGTCAAACCCTTATCAGCAAAAACAAAGAACAAAAGCTTACCTCGAAGGAGGCCGGGCTGCTCAGGCTGCTGTGCACCCACGCCAACGACGTGCTTGACCGTCCTACGGCCCTGAATGAAATCTGGAATGACGACAGTTATTTCAACGCCCGAAGCATGGATGTCTATATAGTGAAATTGCGCAAATATCTCAAAGGCGATCCGCGCGTGGAGCTGCTGAATGTGCATGGCGTGGGTTTCAAGCTTGTGATGAACTCATAACCCCGGATATCATATGAGGCCTCCTACCCAGCTATACGTGGTTCCTACCCCCATCGGGAACCTTGAGGACATCACGCTTCGTGCCCTGAGGG
>JBAXFZ010000624.1:0-1852 GCA_037139685.1 Bacteroidota bacterium | reverse complement strand
TGCCAGCTCCCGGCAAACAAGGCTCGCAGGGACAAAAACAAATGAGTGAGAAATTTGCCCGCATGGCTGCCCAGCAGGAAGCACTTCGTCAGAAAATGCAGGAATACGGACAAGAGATGCAAAAGGGAGGGACCGGAGTTGACAAAAACATCAAGGATATGATGCAGCAAATGGAACAAACCGAAACGGACCTGGTGAATAAACGAATAAATTTAGAAACCTTAAGGAGGCAACAAGAGATAGTAACACGGATGCTGGAGTCGGAAAAGGCAGAACAGCAACGTGAACTTGATGAGAAACGTGAATCGAAGGAATCGAAAGATATTTTCTATAATAATCCTGGTAAGTACTTCGAATACAATAATATAAAGAAAAAAGAGACTGAATTATTCCGAACAGTTCCTCCAAATCTGAAACCATTCTATAAATCGAAAGTAAACGCCTATTTTCTCTCATTCGAAAAATAAAATCTGCCATGTTAAGCTTTTCCACAGTTGATATTAATTACAATCTGAAGAATAAACTTAAGGTGAGAGCCTGGGTTAATTCTATTCTAAATAGCGAACATAAAGTACCAGGTGACTTAACCTATATATTCTGCAACGACGAATACCTGGGAACAATGAATGAGAAATATTTAAAACACAATACCCTGACGGATATTATCACTTTCGATTATTCCGAAAAGGGAAAACTTTCTGGAGATATTTTTATTAGTATTGAAAGGATAAAAGAGAACGCAGAAAACTTTAATACTACTTTTAATGCCGAACTTGGCAGGGTAATGGCTCATGGCGTTTTACATCTTTCGGGTTATAAGGATAAAACTGCAAATGATAAAAAAGAGATGAGGAGCAAAGAGGATTTTTACCTGCCTTCTTTTCCGAATCTTTAATACTGGTCTGGAAGCATTGTAAACAATAGCTTGCAGCATTTTGTTCCACGTGAAACACTTTGAACTTGTTTAAAAAATACGATATAATTGTAGTAGGTGCCGGTCATGCCGGAAGTGAGGCCGCAGCGGCAGCTGCAAATCTCGGTTCTTCGGTGCTGCTCATCACAATGCATATGGGAACTATTGCCCAGATGTCGTGCAACCCAGCTATGGGTGGCATCGCCAAAGGGCAGATTGTACGGGAAATTGATGCACTTGGAGGACAATCCGGAATTATTACCGACCACACTATGATCCAATTTCGTATGCTAAATCGATCAAAAGGTCCGGCCATGTGGAGCCCAAGAGCGCAGAGTGACAGGATGCGGTTTTCGGAAAGGTGGAGGTTAACTCTGGAGGGAATTCCAAATGTTGATTTCTGGCAAGACACTGTTGTCGGATTATCTGTGAAGGATGGTTTTATAGCCTGCGTGCATACCGCAATGGGTTATCATATCGAAAGCAGAGCGGTGGTTCTAACTAATGGAACATTCCTGAATGGATTGATACATATTGGAATGAAATCTTTTGGCGGAGGCAGAATAGGGGAGAAGAATTCGTCCGGATTAACAGAAAATTTGATTAAACTTGGATTTGAATCAAGCCGGATGAAAACAGGTACTCCGGTAAGAATTGATGGTAGATCCATCGATTTTTCTCGTATGGAAAAACAACCCGGTGATGATAATACGGGTAAGTTTTCATTTACAGATACTCCTCTCCTTAAGAAACAACGCCCATGTTTTATAACATATACTTCTCCTGAAGTGCATAAAGTTCTCGAAACTGGCTTTCATGAATCACCCATGTTTACCGGAAAAATTGAAGGTACAGGACCAAGATATTGCCCATCAATCGAAGATAAAATTAACCGTTTTGCAGATAAATCAAGGCACCAACTTTTCGTGGAACCTGAAG
>JBAXFZ010000623.1:0-1852 GCA_037139685.1 Bacteroidota bacterium | reverse complement strand
GTTCACTACATTCCCGTCGGGATGGGTAAAATCGGTAGGATAGATATTCCCGTATTTTTCGCTGAGGGCGTCGGAGAAAACGAAGTCGTCCCACCTGATGCTTTTCTGCATCAGGGAGGCCTTGATCCCGACCTGGCCGACAGCCATCGCCGAGAAATGGATCCGCACGGCCAGCGACAACCCGACGTTGAGGTTACGGATAAAACCAAGCCCGTCGTTGTCGGTGTTCAAAAACAACCCCAGCCCGCCTGATCCCGGCAGGTTCCGGTCGCCGATATCGGCACTGAAATGGTACGATTTAAAATCGTAGGGCAACGAGGGCCATTGGTTGCGATAGGCAAACCGCACATGCAGCCCCGTATACAGCCCTGTATAGGCCGGGTTGTAGTAGGTGGGCGTATTCAGAAACTGCGTGTAGTTGGGATCCTGTCCCAACAGATTGGTTTTCAAAACAACCACCAGCAGCAAGAGGTAAACGATCCTTATCCTTTTCATTTGATAAAATTTATTTTTCCGGAAGTTACAGGCAGCGATCCCCATTTTATTTTTTCCGGGTTTGCTTATCATACATGATATGTAAATGTTTATTTTTCCTGGTTCCCAGCAATGCATGACTAAGATCAATTTTACAGGTACAGGGGCTTTTTACCAGTTGCGCATAATCAGCCGGAGTATTGGATTCTGACAGTGAAAATAACCGCACCTGGTTATCAGGATATACCTGGTATTTTTTTTCACAATCAGCGAACTCATACCTTAAGGTTACAGGCAGTTTATTGAATTCTGCCGGCACATTTGCCCACCTGTAGTACAGGTCGCCGTGAACGACTTCGAATTCCAGGACAGGTGTTTCGTTGTGGTTGAGATAGGCGTCAAAGAACCAGGTAAAGTCCTTCCCGGTTACTTTGTTCGTACATTCAACAAAGGACCTGGTATCTGTTATTTTGTATTTATTCTCATTATAAAAAGTTTTCAGGACGGAAAAAAACAGGGAATCATTGTTGATAGTGCATCTCAGGGATTTAAGAATCCAGGCTCCCTTAACATAAGCGTCGTTGTCATGATAATCAAAATATCGTCTTCCCACGGGACCAACCACCGGATGCTGGTTTTTAATAAACCACCTGTATAATGAAAAAAGATTATCAGCCTTTTCCCTGCCATATTTTTTTTCAAGAAATAATGATTCACCGTAGGTGGCAAATCCCTCCTGCAGCCAGATATCTGAAAAATCGGCAGAGGTAACAGCATTTCCGAACCACTCATGACCTGTTTCATGAAGAATAATATAATCCTGGTTGAAAAAGTTGTCGTCCCTGAACCTGTTGCCGTAAGCAATAGCTGTTTGATGTTCCATCCCGGCATATGGTGATTCAACAAGTTTGAAGCCATCCTTATACCAGGGATATTCGCCGTAGTATTCCTCGAATGTCCTCAGAATTTCCTTTACCTGCTGAAAATGTTCCAGCGCAATCGCGGCATGAGGCTGCAATACATAATAGGTAAGCTGAAGATTCTTTGAATTAATCCCGGTGTAGGAATCTTCAATTTTTGTAAAGTTCCCTACATAAAAAGTAATGTCGTAGGTATTTATGGGGTAGCTTACCTTCCAGTTGAATGACCGGGAATCTTTCCGCTTTTCAGCACCGGCAAACAACCCGTTTGAGGCTATAAAAAGTGTGGTGTCAGGAATTGTAACACGCATTTTTGCACTGTCACATTCATCCGAGGTTACATCTTTACAAGGTAACCAGGTACTTGCTCCGTCATCCTCGCATGCCACCCCGATCCAGTCGTTTTTTTGTTTGTCTTCCTTCCATACCACCCCTCCTTTCCAGTGTGCCTTGTGTGC
>JBAXFZ010000622.1:0-1877 GCA_037139685.1 Bacteroidota bacterium | reverse complement strand
TTAAAAGATCAGCATCATATTTTCGCAATTTATCGCCAGCAGAATTGCCTAGCGATACGGTAAGGAGTGCATCCAGATCAATGGAGTCTTCAGTGAATTCAGAAGTATACGCATGACTTTTCTTCAAAAATTCCTTAATTTTGAAGAAAATATCACCATCCTCTATGAAAAAGCAATTCAACCGCAGGGATTTTATCAGAACCATTGCTGCGACCGGCGTAGGTCTTGCCGTAAGTGATGACCTCCTGGCTGCCATTCAGCCCGACCGGATCAGCAGTCCATTTAAACCTGTACCAACCGGTTCCCCCATGAACAAAGTCCGTATCGGTTATGTTGGCGTTGGCTTGCAGGGAACGTCGCATGTTGAGAACCTGCTGAAAGTGGAAGGTGCAGAAATTGTCGCTGTTTGTGACATTGTTGAAAGCAAGGTTCAGCGTGCCCAGGAGATGGTTGAGAAAGCAGGGTTCAAACGGCCTGAAGGATATTCGAAGAATGAGTTTGACTGGCAGCGGTTGTGTGAACGCAGCGACATCGACCTGGTATATACCGCAACACCCTGGCAATGGCATGTTCCCATCTGTCTTGCAGCAATGAACAATGGCAAGCATGTTGCAACGGAGGTTCCGGCTGCAATAAGCCTGGACGAATGCTGGGAACTTGTTGAAACCTCTTAGAAGACCGGTCAGTATTGCATCATGATGGAAAACTGCAACTACGACAAGATCGAGATGCTGATACTGAATATGGTAAAAAAGGGGTTGTTCGGGGAATTGCTGCATGCTGAATGCGGCTACCTGCACGACCTGCGTGATGTAAAACACGACATGGAGGGTGAAGGGGTCTGGCGGCGCGATTTCTCGATGCACCACAACGGCGATCTCTATCCCACGCACGGACTGGGTCCCGTTATGCAGTGCCTGGATATCAACAGGGGCAACTACTTTGATTACCTGGTCTCTTTTGCTACGAAATCAAGGGGGCTGCATGCATATGCCGTAAAAAAATTCGGTGCAGGAAGTGCTCAGGCAAATGAAAAATTTGTCCTTGGCGATGTGGTCACAACCATAATCAAAACCATGAACGGGGAGACGATAGTCGTTACCCATGATACCAGCTCGCCAAGGCCATACAGCCGCAATATCATGGTACAGGGAACCGCCGGGCTTGTAAGGAAATATCCTGAGGCGAAGATCTATATCGAAGGAGTGAGCAAGACAAATGACAAATGGGAAACCATCGATGACTACCTGAAGCAATACCAGCACCCGGTATGGGAAGAGCTGGAAGCTGCCAGTAAAGGTGCCGGTCACGGGGGAATGGACTATATCGAGGATCATCGCCTTGTAAATGCATTGCTTAAAGGTGAACCACCCGACATGGATGTGTACGATGCCGCCGCCATGAGCGTTGTGCGCGCTCTCAGCGAAGAGTCTGTTGCAAAGCAGGGCAAACCGGTGAGGTTCCCCGATTTTACACGTGGCATGTGGAAACAGCCGCGCGAGCTGCAGGTGATGAAGATGGTCAGGCCTGCCGAAATGAATACTAAGTAAATGATGATGAATATTCCAGTTTTCTGCCGCCGCCTGCCCGTTTTCTTTGCCTTATCGCTCCTCATGATGGTCAGTTTTAAAGGCTATAGCCAGCGTTGGGTTGAAGAGCATGCCAAAGCTGTAATTACACCATACATGATCGGGCAAACAGCCGGGAATCTCGCTTCCGTGGCACTGAAGGGGAGGAAACGCCTCAATCCCCGGCGCGCCGAGCAGCCATTGCAGTCCGGGAATTTCCGCTGCCACGAGATCACCCTCGCCGAAGGTGATTGGCTGGCCGTCGCGCATCGACCGGGGGGCGACAATGAGGTCCACCATGAACTGTCC
>JBAXFZ010000621.1:0-1929 GCA_037139685.1 Bacteroidota bacterium | reverse complement strand
AACAAAAAGGGTTGGTTGTCTACATGCTGAAACTGGCCAATGAATCAAACCTTGAGGTTTGCTTTGTGACAAATGGTTATTCACTGGCTGAATATGTCGACATCCTGAAATTGGCGCATATCCGCGAAATCCAGGTCACCCTTGACGGGATTGGCAGGGTGCATGATGCACGTCGTTTCCTGAAGAGTGGCGGAGCAACCTTTGAAAAAATTGTGCAGGGTATCGACGCCGGCCTGCTGGCCGAATTGCCGGTTAACCTCCGCATGGTGATTGACAAGGAGAACATTGATGGCCTTCCTGAAATGGCACAATTTGCGATAGATAAAGGCTGGACCAAAAATTCATTCTTCAAAACACAACTTGGCAGAAATTATGAACTGCATCATTGCCAGGCGACGTCTGAAAAGTTGTTCAGCCGGATTTCACTTTATGAAACCATCTATCAGCAGGTAAAGCACCATCCGTATATCCTGGAATTTTATAAGCCTGCATATTCCATTTCAAAATTTCTGGCCGAAAACGGCAGTCTGCCAGACCCGTTATTCGATGCCTGCCCCGCCTGTAAAACAGAATGGGCGTTTGATTATACCGGGCAAATATATTCGTGTACGGCTACGGTCGGAAAAGCGGATGAATCATTGGGAACTTTCTACCCTGAAGTTTCCCGAAAAGATGAAATGATCGCTGCCTGGGAGAACCGTGACGTCACTGCAATTGCAGAATGTTTCACCTGCAGCATGCAACTGGCATGCGGAGGAGGATGTGGATCGGTAGCAAAAAACCGGACAGGTAATGTTTGTTCAACTGATTGCCGGCCGGTAAAGGAATTGCTTGAGCTGGGATTTGGTGCTTACTTGGAAGGTAACAACTAAAATATGGATTGTATTAAATGTAACACCAGGAGTTGTCGTACAAGTGAACCATGTCAGGCGCAGAAGTTCGATCATGACGAACTTATACTTACTTATCATCTTCCTGAAAACATGAAAATCGTCCAGGCGGCAGCCCAACTGGTTGATAATGGCAGGGCAGGAACCTTGTCACGATTACAGGAGGTGATTGAATTTTCAACAAGCATGAACTTTAAACGGATTGGCATTGCCTTTTGTTATGGAATGGAGATCGAAGCAGCCCTGATTACAACTATTTTCCGGGAATCCGGGTTTAAGATATATCCCGTATCCTGCACCACCGGAGGGTTCAAACAATCTGAAGTGAACACCACGAGTAAAATAGAAAAAGTATCATGCAACCCGCTCGCGCAGGCCGGACAATTAAACAACGAATCCGTTGATTTTACAATAACTGTCGGGCTTTGCCTTGGTCATGATATTTTATTCAACAAGCACATAAAATCATATACTTCAACCTTGCTTGTAAAAGACAGAGTACACAATCACAATCCAATAGACGCAATAAAAAATTAAAAAGTAATGCAGGAAATTACATCAGCAGAATTCGAACAGGAGGTTATTGCCGGGGGCAAAGTGGTTCTTGATTTTTATTCTACCGAATGCCCTCCATGTGAGGCTGTAGCTCCCAAATTTGAAGGATTGGCGGCACTTTATGGCAAAGACATCGAGTTTGTCAAAATGTTCCGCCAGCAGAACAAACCATTAGCCGAGAGCCTTGGAGTGAGGTCCTCCCCCACGCTGTTGTTTTTTGAAAACGGGGTGCAATTGCCTGTCACCCTAACCGGTGGCATCAAACGAAGCGATATTATTCATCAACTCGACAGCATGTTGTCGAAGGAAAGGGTACTGGAAATAAAGAAAGCAATTAAGCCAACCGTTTCCGAATTTGATGTCCTTATTCTTGGAGCAGGTCCCGGTGGACTTACCGCAGGGTTATACCTCTGCCAGGCAAAGGTGAATACGGTGCTGATCGATATTGCACTTCCCGGTGGACAGGTGTCTACAACACATGAGG
>JBAXFZ010000620.1:0-1936 GCA_037139685.1 Bacteroidota bacterium | reverse complement strand
CCTTCAAAACCAAATTTTCATGGATTTTGAAGTGATCGTTATCGAAGATGGATCCACGCTCACCCCTGGTGAGATGAAGATCGGTGCAGGTGTTGTTGCAGCCCAGAAATATGGTGCAGCCGAACTGGTTGACCACCGTCCGTATGTTGTCAGCAAACTTGCCGAAACATTCTGGATCTACCCGAACATCGGGCAATTGCTGCCGGCCATGGGTTATGGCGAACAGCAGGTGAAGGATCTTGAAGCCACCATCAATAAAGTTGAATGCGATTCAGTGGTTATTGCAACCCCGATCGACCTCAACCGCCTGGTGAAGATCACAAAGCCGAACACCCGCGTTTATTACGACCTGCAGGAAATCGGGAAACCGGACCTGGATGATATCCTGAAAGATTTTCTGGAAAAACACAAGATTAAATAATTATCAAAATCCCGGTTTCATCGCCGGGATTTTTTTTAACTTTGATCAAACGATCATCAACTGTTAACCTCAAACGAATGAAAAATAAGAGCTTAGTTTCCATCAACGATTTCACACGGGCAGAACATGTAAGGATACTGGAACTGGCCGGTGCTTTTGAAAAAAATCCCAAACAGCGCATCCTGCAAGATTACGTGGTGGCAACCCTGTTTTTTGAGCCCTCCACCCGGACACGTCTCAGCTTTGAGAGTGCAGCCACGCAACTGGGGGCCAAGGTGATCGGCTTCACCGATTCGGCCAGCTCGAGCGTTCAAAAGGGAGAATCACTGCGCGACACCATACTGACTGTCAGCAACTACTGCGACCTGATCGTAATGCGGCACCCGAAAGAGGGCAGTGCCCGTTTTGCCAGTGAAGTCGCGTCGGTTCCGGTCATCAATGCAGGGGATGGTGCAAATCAGCATCCCACGCAAACCCTGCTCGACATGTATTCAATCAGGAAGACCCAGGGTTCGCTGGATAACCTGAACATCGCATTTGTCGGCGACCTGAAATATGGCCGCACCGTGCATTCTCTGGTGCAGGCGCTGTGCAACTACAATACCACATTCCATTTTATCTCCCCGCAGGCATTGAAACTTCCCAGCGCCGTAAAAATGGACATCAAGGAGCGCAACCTGGTCTACCACCAGTCGACCGACCTGCAGGAGGTGATTCCCAAAGTTGATATTCTTTATATGACCCGCATCCAGAAGGAACGCTTTTCCGATCCGCTGGATTATGAAAAGGTGAAAAATGCCTATGTACTGCGCGAGAACATGCTCGCAGATGCAAAGCAAAACCTGAAGATCCTTCATCCGCTGCCACGCGTGAATGAAATTACAACCGATGTCGACAATAACCCGATGGCCTATTATTTCACACAGGCGCTTAACGGGGTATTTGTCCGCCAGGCCTTGCTGGCATCGATCCTTGGCGTTGTTGATTAACAGAAAAATAAGAAAAACATGGAAAAAGAAGATCTCAGAAAAGAACTCAAGGTATCGGCCATCGAAAACGGTACGGTAATCGATCATATCCCGTCAAACAATGTATTCCAGGTAATTAAAATATTAAACCTGAGCGAGTACCAGAACCAGCTGCTTATTGCCACCAACCTCGACAGCCAGAAAATGGGCAAGAAGGGGATCATAAAGGTCAGCAATAAATTTTTCAAGAGCGACGAGATCAACAAAATAGCCCTTGTCGCCCCTACGGCAACCCTGATCATCATTAAAGACTTTGTCGTTTTTGAGAAGAAACAGGTGGAGATTCCCGATTATGCCGAGAATATCGTTAAATGTTTCAATCCAAACTGCATCACCAATAACGAGGAGATGGTCACCAAATTCACCGTTATTGATAAGAAAGAGTTAAAACTGCGGTGCCATTACTGCGAAAAAATCACGGCCCGCAATAATATTTCGTTCAGGTAATGGTTCATCACATTACAAAACTGATTGAAGAGGGAGAACA
>JBAXFZ010000619.1:0-1937 GCA_037139685.1 Bacteroidota bacterium | reverse complement strand
ACAATCCCGTACCCGGAAGGGGGGTAAGGATCGTACACTGGTAGGAATCGACCCCGCAGTTTTTGATGAAAGCGCGGCGGGCATAGAGGTCCTCAACTTTATCGCTCTCCAGCCCGAAAATCATGAAACCCAGGATGCCGATGCCGTGTTTGTGTATTTTCCTGAATATCTTCTCATAGGAATCGACACCCCGGTTCAGGTTGAGGTTTTTCCTGACATCTTTGAGCGCCTGTTCGGTTTCGGCTTCGATCCCCATCAGGATCATGTTGCACCCGCTCCTGCGTGCCCAGTAGAGGACTTCATCGTTGTCGGCAAAGTTGATGGCAGCCTGTGAGAACCAGACCTTCTTAATCCCCCTGTCAACCATCCCTTTAAACAGGCGGATCGCCCTTTCCGCAGCTCCCTTTTTGTTGTTGATCAGGTTGTCGTCAACAAAAAACAGCATTGGCCTGGTTGTCTTTTCAAGTTCGTCAAGCACCTCTTCAACTTCACGTTCCCGGTATGTTTTGCCGCACAACTGGGTTACCGAACAAAAATCGCATCCGTTGGGGCATCCACGCGAGGTTTGCACAAGATCGTAGATATAGGGGTATTTTGAATAGATATCGCGCCTGACATGGGGAACCTCGTCGATGTCGGTAATTCCCCCGGCATAGAGCCGGCCGGGTTTGCCGGCTTCAAAATCGGCGATCAGGGTGGTCCATGCTCCCTCGGCCTCGCCCGTAACTACCGAATCAAGGTAGTTCAACACCTCCTCGGTGCACATGGAGGCATGGATGCCGCCCATGACCGTATGGATACCCGCTTCCCGGTACATGGCCGCAATTTCATAGGCCCGCTGGGCATTGGCAGTAAAACCGGTCAGTGCAACCAGGTCGGCTGCCCTGAAGGTGAAATCCTCGAAGCTTTCATCCACCAGCTCCACCTCCCAGCCGGGGGGAGTCAGGGCGGCGACAATGCCCAGCCCGAGTGGCATAAACCGGGTACCGGGGTCACTGATAAACCCTTTTCTTTGTTTGTTGACGGGATTTATAAGGAGAAGCTTCTTGCCTGCATTTTTTAGGACCATTGTAAAAAATTGATTTTTATCCGTTTGCGCATGCAAGTTTACGGAAAAAACAGATACTGATTTTTGCATATGACCGATTTCAGGTAAATTCTGTTAAATGAGTCTCCATTTGCCGGTTCTGGTCATTGTGTGGCAGGAGAAAATCATTTTATGAAATTCACTCGCAATTGTTTTATTTTTGCCCAAAATTTGGTTTTCACCGGTATAAATAATTGCTGTTATGGTCACCGACGATCTGAGTAAGATTCCAATGTTTTTCATCCTGGGACGGCCGCGTTCGGGAACCACCCTGCTCACCACCCTGTTCAATGCTCATCCCAATATCCGTATCGCTCCCGAGTTCCCGGTCATGTTGTTTTTATACCAGCGGTTCAAGAGGGTCAAAAAGTGGGATGAAGCCACCATCAGGTCGTTTGTCGATCACGTGTTTTACTATTCCAAATTCAATATCAGGAGGGTAGAAAACCTGAAGCTTGACAAGGAATTCATCATCGGTGAATTATTGAAATACAAGGAGGTCGGATCGATCCAGCTCTTCCTGAAGAGCATTAATTATTTTGCATATTCAATTTACAACAAGGAGGAGACACTGTGGATCGGCGATAAAAACCCCGTCTATTCAATGTCGGCGAACCGGCTGAGAAAGATATTTCCCGACGCCAAATTCATCTGCATCATCCGCGATTACAGGGATAATTTTATCTCAATCAAAAAACTCGCCGAAAAGGATGTTGCCGTCGAAGCCCCGGTTCTGAGCCTGCAGGTGGGCAGGTGGCGGATATTCACCCGGCTCTTCCTGGGAATGAAGCGCCGGTACCCCGATAAAACCTACATTCTCCGTTATGAGGACCTTGTGACCGAACAGGAG
>JBAXFZ010000618.1:0-1944 GCA_037139685.1 Bacteroidota bacterium | reverse complement strand
TATTCTTCGGTCACGTACCTGTCGAGATCGCGGTTGAACCAGAAGATGAAATATTTTAGAAACCGCAGGTAGTTATCCGAAGGGATCATCTCCCTGATCTGGTCAATAAAGGCCTTTTCCTGCAATGCAACAAGCTTCCCGGCGAGCATGCCGTTAATAACGCCGCGGTCAAAGGGCCTTCCTTCAATGTAAAGCTCCCACAGCCCGGCAGAACTTTTTTTCAGCCAGTTCCTGCCTGTGCGGTAAAAATCCGGTGCCGGGTTTTCAACTTTAAGCCGTGTGATCAACGATTTATCCGCCACGGGAAGCTTTACCCTGGTTGCAGCCAGGAACCAAATCACAACCACAAGCATGAAGGCAAAAATGACGGCAGCAGAGATCCCCATACGCCTTAACCATCTTCCCTTTCGCCTGTTCAGGACACGAGCTGTTGCCATTTTTTTCAGTTATATTTAAAATTCCGGAACCAGGATCCGGGTAATGTTTGGAATACGAATGCCGGCATTTATGAAATATCCTTTTTGATAACATACAAGACATTCGAGGTCATCCGCGTGTTGTCGATCACCTCCATCACCATCCCGAATTCTGCAGCCACCATCCGGATCTGTTCGGCGGATGTAAAATAGAGCAGCTTTTCAGCGTTCTGTGTCTTGTTAAAGCCAATCCCGGTTGAAATAAATTCAGTGAGCTTCGAACGGGAATGCCTCTTTTTAAGCTCCGTGTTCGCCTCCCTGATCAGGACCCTGCCTCCGGGCAGCAGGCCGGAGAAACACCTCCTGAGAAGCTCCAGTTGCTTTTCAGGGGTAAGATAATGCAGGACATCACACAGGAGAATGCCATTCTTCGGTGTGATTTCAAATCCGGAGATATCGGCACAGTGAAAACTTATCCGGTCATTTTTTGAAAAGCAGCCGGCGGCGACCGAAATCTTCTCAGCATCGTAATCAACCGAGGTGATTGTGCGCTCCTCACTGGTAAACATAAGCATGTACGAGATGAATCCATACCCGCATCCCAGGTCAAGGATTTCACCCCGGCGCGGAAGCAGCCGGTTGTAGATTTCATAGTTGTTTTCCAGTTTCATCTTGACGCGCATGTACCATTCCAGCACAGGCCCCTTCAGCACGTAATTCAGGGCAAGCTTGCGGCTGTAATAGTGTGCATCTCCCTCCTGCTGCCTGATGATGGCATACTGGTCGATGTATAACTTCCTGAATTGCTTTGCCCGCTCCTGGTAGGTTGCCCCCATTGAATCATCACTGCAGCTGACCCGCTTTAGTATTTTCATCCTTAAACTATTGGGACGGCCCCAGAAATTGCCTTTACCGAGAAAATCACCTGTGCCGAAGACCACCACCGGCAGGATATCTGTCTGCAGCCGCTCGGCCAGGTAAAAAGCCCCCCTGTGGAAACGCTGTATCTTGTGATCCTCCGAACGGTGCGCTTCGGGAAAGATCAGGATGGAAAAACCCTCATCCACCTTTGCCTGCAGCTGGCCGATAATGCTGTCGATCCCGTTGTTCACGTCAAAAAAACTGGCCAGCTTGGCAATCGGCCCGAAAATGGGCGAACTGTGGACCCAGGATGTGGTCAGGATGATGATTTTAGGGTAGAGGCGCAGGAATGCCGGGGTTTCAATCAGGCTCTGGTGGTTGCTGATGATGATAGCCGGCCTGGTGAAATCCTCACCATGTTCATTGATCAGTTTGCGGTCATTAGCGAAGGTTACGGCGATGTAAGCCTTTGTCAGCCAGTAAAAAAGCCTGTGAAAGAACAGCTCCTTTTTCTTTTGCTTTTTAAATGGCAGCAACTTGATGAGGTTACCCGCGATCATCAGGATCAGGGCGACCAGGACGATATTTGTCCAGGTTACGACGGTCTTGACCAGGATCATGAAGGTGATGGGGTATTCATGTTTGCGTTGTCTTGACAGAACGGCAA
>JBAXFZ010000617.1:0-1944 GCA_037139685.1 Bacteroidota bacterium | reverse complement strand
CCTGGTTGTTTTTGGAGCAGGCTTCATGATCGAAACCATCGGCGATTACCAGCTGACTGAATTTAAAAAGAACCCGGCAAACCAGGGGAAGATCATCACCACCGGCTTGTGGTCGGTCACACGCCATCCCAATTATTTTGGCGAAGCCCTCGTCTGGTGGGGAATCGGCTGCTATGCCCTGAGTTTTCAGCACGGATGGTACACCCTGGCCGGCCCTGCCGTGATCACCCTGCTGCTTCGCTTTGTCTCTGGCGTTCCGATGCTTGAAAAGAAATATGAAGGACGACCCGACTGGGAGGAATACAAGTCGCAAACCGCCCCGTTCGTCCCCTTCATTAAGTTTCTTTAACGGAACCCCTCCCGATCAAACGGATCTCCTCGGCATAATCGTGCTGCAAATCCTCATGCAGCGCCGAAACGACCTTCCCGATCTTCGCCATCTGCCCGTCGAAAATATTGCCCAGGGCCGTTCCCGGCTTCAACGGGATTCCCTGCCGGCCGAGTAATGTGCAAAAATAGATCCTCAGGTCGGCCTCCGTTCGCTTCCGGCCCGAGTACCTGATATACTTATTGGTGGTTCTCAGGGTTTTACGGACACTTTTTTTGATGAAATAGAGCGTGCTCCGGTTTATCTCCGCAAACTCCCCGTCGATCTGTTTTTTCACCCCGGCGATATATTCAGGTTCGTAATTTGAATCGAATAACAGGTACCCCAGCAGCTCTTTATTCTCCTTCTTATATTTTGCAAGCTGCAGGCAAAGGGTAGCCAGCTCGTCGGGGGGGCGGGTAGCCAGCTCTTTTTTCAACAGGTTTAATGACAGTGTTTTCATCTTTTCATGCATATTCCGGGACAACCATAACGGCAAGACCATCCATCGATTTGCCGGGATGCAAAATATGAAAAATAACAAAGGGAAGGCCTTCCGGATAATTTTAATATTTTTGCAGAAAATCCACGATATGATCAATCAAGCGCTGCTGAATCCCGGAAGTATTGTTGTTGTTGGCGGTTCCAACGATGTCCAGAAACCCGGGGGGGCTTTACTCCGCAACCTGATAGAGGGTAATTTTGCAGGGAAATTGTATGTAACAAACCTGAAGGAGACCGAGGTGCAGGGCATCAGGAGTTACCAGGACCCGTCGCAGCTGCCCGATGTCGACCTGGCCATCCTGGCCATAGCCGCGAAATTCATTCCCGACACGGTCGAAATGCTGGTCTCCCGCAAAAACACGCGCGGCTTCATCATCCTTTCTGCAGGCTTCAGCGAAGAGAGCCAGGAGGGGAAACTGCTTGAACAAAAAGTCGTTGAGATCATCGATCGCGTAAACGGCTCCCTGATAGGCCCGAACTGTATCGGCGTACTCACTCCAGGTTATCACGGGGTATTTACAAAACCCATTCCCACCCTCGATCCGAAGGGGTGTGATTTTATCTCGGGCTCCGGAGCCACGGCGGTCTTCATCATGGAGGCCGGCATCCCCAAGGGGCTCACTTTTTCACAGGTGTTCTCGGTCGGGAACAGCGCCCAGCTCGGGGTGGAGGAGATCCTGGCACATCTCGACGAGAGTTTCGACCCTGAAACCAGCTCCAGGGTGAAACTGCTTTACATCGAAAATATAAGCAAACCGCAGATGCTGCTGAAACATGCATCTTCTCTGATCCGCAAGGGCTGCAAGATCGCCGCCATCAAGGCCGGATCGTCCGAAGCCGGCAGCCGTGCGGCATCCTCCCATACCGGTGCGCTGGCCAGTCCAGATGTGGCCGTCGATGCGCTTTTCCGCAAAGCCGGCATCGTGCGGTGCTATGGCCGCGAGGACCTGGTCAGCGTGGCCTGCGTATTTATGCTTCCCGAACTTAAAGGAAAGAACATGGCCGTCATCACCCATGCCGGCGGTCCGGCCGTGATGCTCACCGATGCCCTGTCGAACGCCGCGATGAATGTT
>JBAXFZ010000616.1:0-1950 GCA_037139685.1 Bacteroidota bacterium | reverse complement strand
GGCAGGTGTTCCTGCAAACAATTGTATCGTATCCTTTCCGGCACATCCGTCAGGACCGGTCACGGTAACCATGTAGGTGCCGGCAGTTCCTGTTGTATAGGTCTGCCCGGTTCCGACATTGGGCTGACCCGTAGTGAGGTTTCCCCAATGGTAGGTGCAGCCGGGCCAGGCTCCTGCATCGAGGGTGGCGGTTTGTGGGGCGCAGATGGTCTGGTCGGGGCCGAGGGCGGGTTGCGGGCCGGTCTTGATCGTTATTGTCTTCCAGGCAGTATCTGTTCGGTTGTCGTTGTGCCGGACATACAGCTCAACTGTGTAATTTCCAGCCAGTGAATATCTGTGTGAAGGATTTGCTAGGGTGGAACTATTTGCCAGGCCTGAAGCCGGATCTCCAAAGTTCCATCTGATGGAGTCTGCCGGAGGCCATATATCGCCTGAGAAGTGAACCGAATCTGATTGGCAATCGCCTGTTTTATGAATATAGGCTTTGTATTTCTGGAGAAACTGTGGTAACCCGTCCCAACAATTTGTACCTGGGGCAAGGGAAATTGCATTCATCTGGAGACCACTTGCGAGCCCGGGATTTTCGGGAAAATGAATTATACTTAAGGAATCCACGCTGCTAAGAGCACCATAGATTTTGCCATCCGCCGCAAGCTGCAATCCTCTGGGACCGAAATTATTGCCATATCCCAGGAACACCTGGCTCTGCATGAAGAGTGCCGAATCCGTCCGGGTGGCATCGTATTGAAATGTACCATTGACTGTCAACGGTGGAGACACGGATATGGCTATGTTTGCATCTATATAAAGGAATTTTGCATTACGCGAAAATTCCGAAAACCGGGGAGCACAATCAAAGCCCGCTGGCAAAACCGGTTTAAACTTAAATAATGGTGTAACAGTCCCTGTGGCCGGGTTAAACTGGCAGTATTCCGAAATACAATTCGAACTGTAATTTACCACACCGCCTCCGTAATTAGCAACCAGTCGTATCCCATCCCTGGATATTTTCATATCTCCAATATGTAGAGTTGCAGTTGCTTGCACCGAACTGGAACTTAAAACAGGATTCGGTATCGTTCCGGACGGAGAAATCAGGTACGACAGGTACTGAGAGTTCAACTCATCTTTGGTCACAATCCAGGTGTCACGGTTATTGGCATGGCGGGTACCGGTTAGTTTATCACGAGCAGTCTCAGCACCCGGCAAGGGGATGTCTTTTTGTGACAGGACCACATCGCCAAGCCCCCCGTGCAACCGCATATCGACCACGGAATAGAACCCTCCATACTGGTATAGTGGAACCGTGGGTTCCCGAAGAGTGAAAAGGTAGTAAACACTATCCTCCCCCTGTTTTTTAACGGCAAAAACCGGCTGGGTCAAGTTACATCCCCAAACAAGATTTCCACCTGTAGGCATGATACCATTTAACCGGTCAAAAACCACATGGCCGGTGGAATAAAAAAGGAGATTCCCTAGGGAATCTGAAACACTGAACGGGGAAACACCTATTTGTTCTGTCGCACCGACCATTGGAGTTGCCGCGACGGTATTGAAAGTGAGCCCTGCATGCCAGCCGAATAACCAATTGTTATTCTCGCCCTGGGAAAAACCCTTCAGTGAACCATGGCAAAGTGCCAGGACCATAAGCGTGAATAACCAGATGCCGGGTCGTTTATTCACTTTTCTTGTTATAAACCATCCTTCACACACCTCACCCCAAACGCATTTTGCCTGGATGACGGATACATCGACACACTCGGATTAAAAATATTCAACCCTCTTGATATGGCACGTTCTGTACCCGATGTCGTCGATGTCCAGTACATCGATCCTGCATCCAGTCCGGTTGTAAATGCCCAAGTATTGTTCAAATAAGAAAGCCCTGCTGGTATGAATGAAATCCGTTTACAAGTAAGGAATCCTTGAGATACCCACCTGCCTGGCCTG
>JBAXFZ010000615.1:0-1952 GCA_037139685.1 Bacteroidota bacterium | reverse complement strand
AAAGCATGATTATCGTACCTGTTAAAGAAGGCGAAAGCATTGACAGATCTTTGAAGAAACTGAAAAGAAAATTCGAGAAGACCGGTGTTGTTAAAGAACTCCGTGAACGCCAGAAGTTTACCAAACCCTCTATCAAACACAGAGAAGCAGTTAACAAAGCGATTTACATTCAGCATCTCCAGGACGCCGAAGCCGCTAAATAACAGCTATTGTTTTTTTCTAAGAAGAAATTTTGTTTCAGGTGATTTTCATCGTATCTTTACGTGTGATTTGTTATCGGCGAAATCTCTTCTTACTTTTTTATTGACTGGTGAAGGAACGCTTTCTTGCATATATTCAATACGAAAAACGGTACTCTCCCAACACCGTAACTGCATACCAAACCGACCTGGAACAGTTTTACGACTATTTGCAGTTGCAATACGCTGTCAATGACATCCTTGAGGTTAACCATCCGATGATCAGGTCGTGGCTGGTTTACCTGATGGAACATGAAGTTGGTCCCAGGTCTGTCGGCCGCAAACTCACCACACTCAAATCGTTTTACAGGTATCTCATCAGGGAGGGCGTCGTGGAGGAAAACCCCATGCGCAGGATCACCCCGCCTAAAGTGCCAAAACGACTGCCTGTTTTTGTAGAGCGGGATAAAATGGAGATGCTTTTCGACCATATAAATTTCGGGGATGGATATCCCGGAATGCGCAACAGGCTGATCGTTGAGATGTTTTATTCGACTGGCATGCGTCTGACGGAGCTGGTTAACCTGAAAGAAACTGATATTGATTTTCATCACGATACCATAAAGGTACTCGGGAAACGAAATAAAGAGCGGCTGATACCGTTCAGTAACAAGTTTGAAGGCGGGCTGCAGGCCTATATCGATGAAAAGGGAAAATCCTTCGGTGACGCAGGGGATCTCTTTCTCACCGACAGGGGCCGGAAGATATATCCGAAGATGGTATACCGGATTGTCACCACATACCTGGGAGCAGTGACCACTATGGAAAAAAAGAGTCCGCACGTGCTGCGACATACCTTCGCAACCCACTTGCTGAACAACGGAGCAGAACTGAATGCAGTGAAGGAGCTCCTGGGACATGCCAGCCTGTCGGCGACCCAGGTTTACACCCACAATACGATTGACAAATTGAAGCGAATCTACAAACAAGCCCATCCAAAGGCATAAAAAAGGAGGTCTGAATGAATGTTAAAATTAACTCTGTCCATTTCAAGGCTGACAAGAAGCTGGAAGCTTTCATCAACGAGAAACTTGAGAAATTACATATCTTCTTTGAAGGAGTAATCGGCAGCGAGGTGATCTTAAAGACGGAAAATACCGAAACAAGGGAGAATAAAATTGCCGAGGTCCGGCTGATTATTAAAGGATATGATCTTTTTGCCAAAAAAGAGGCAGCCACCTTCGAGGCTGCAATCGACCTCGCTTCGGAGGCTTTACGCAAGCAACTTGTCAAACACAAAGAAAAGGTTAGAGGGATTTAAGACGTTTTATAAAAATAAGACGAAGGCAACCCAAAAAGAGTTGCCTTCGTTTTTGTCGGAAATGCTTGATTGACGCTGATTCCGGAGTTCGGTACAGAATTTGTTAAAAAATATTTCTCATTTCTGCCTTTTATTTATTGAATTCCTTGTTTTGTATCCGAAATGTTTATACTTTTGCAGTCCTTTTCAAAAAAGGAGCACAGGCCGATGTAGCTCAGTTGGTAGAGCTGCTGATTTGTAATCAGCAGGTCGGCGGTTCGAGTCCGTCCATCGGCTCTCTCTTCCGGAACCCATACGGAAAAAGAAAGATTGATCAGGTTCATTGAATTGATGATAAGAAAACGGCGGATTTTAGAATCGTGAAGTTCCTTCGGGAACCGGCGGTTCGGAAATTCACACGGGGGGATACCAGAGCGGTCAAATGGGGCAGACTGTAAATCTGTTGGCGCAGC
>JBAXFZ010000614.1:0-1959 GCA_037139685.1 Bacteroidota bacterium | reverse complement strand
CAGGAAATTTTTACCCGCTACGGTTATGCCAAGACAACCATGGATGACATCGCCAGGGAAATGGGGAAGGGCAAAAGTTCCATTTATTACTATTTCACCAGCAAGGAGGATATTTTTAAAGCGGTTATTGAAAAGGAGCTTCTCCTGATGAAAACCAGGATCTTTCATGCAGTGTCACAGAAAGAAGATTCCAGGGAAAAATTGAAAGCCTATGTCATGGAAAGAATGCACGGACTCAAAAGCCTGAAGAACCTTTATCAGGTCGTTCGCTCTGAATTTATTTTCCAGGGTGCTTTTGTTGAACAAACGAGGCTAAAAACCGATCAGGAGGAGATTAATATTGTCACCGGCATCCTGGACCAGGGGGTGAAGGATGGAATTTTCCATCTTGAGGATACATTCCTTACGGCAATTGCAATTGTGACAGCCCTCAAGGGAATGGAGATCCCGCTGCTGATCACAGAATCCGGCGGAGATAATTTACTTGAACAGCGACTTGACCGGTTGCTTGATGTCTTGTTCTTTGGCATGGTCAAGCGTTAGTCTATTTGTCCCTTTGTTACAAAAAGCATGAAATGAAATCGATCATGAAGAAGTATATTTGCCTGACAACCATACTCATCCTGTATGAGTTCTGCGCCCAGGCAGCGAATCCGGTTATTGTTAAAAAAATAACATTTGATCAGGCCCGGGAAATCACCTGGGAAAACAGTCACGTGCTGAAACAGGTCAATTACCTTCAGCTTCAGCGGGACCAGGAGCGGAGGGCTGCCAGGGGACTTTACTACCCAAATGTTGGAATCATCGCCAATGCAGTGCTCATGTCGGACCCTATTCATCTTGACCTGACCCCGGTACGGGATGCAATTACACCTCTGTATAAAACGCTCGGAACATACGGAAAGTTCGGAAATATTCCAGGTATTTCCGACGATATGGCCACCCAGGTAATCCGACAAAAAATGCTTGCCGGTCTGACCGAGATCGAAGGCCAGGAATGGGACCAGGTAATCCAGAAAAAAGCCTTCGGTGTTGTGGCAGCCACTGTGCAATGGCCTATTTATGCAGGTGGAAAAATCAGGGCGGCCAATAAGGCTGCTTCTATAAACCAACGGGATGTTCTGGAAATTTCAAGGCAGAAACAGGGAGAACTTATGAGTGAACTGGTTGAACGATACTATGGCCTGTGCCTTGCACGCCAGGTCGTCATTGTAAGACAGGATGTTTACAAAGGACTACAGCAGCACCTTGATGATGCGACGAAACTGGAAAAAGAGGGCATGATCTCCAATGCCGATGTCCTGCATGCAAAGGTATACCATGCACAGGCAAGCCGTGAGTTAAGCAAAGCCATGCAGCAAACCGATATAGTAACCCAGGCTTTAAACGGGACAATGGCCATTGGAGACGGTATCAGCATTGAAACGCTATCAAGCCTTTTTTATCTCGATTCCATCGAGCCAGAAGCCTATTTTATGACATTTTCCCTGACAAAAAATCCCATCCTGAACCAGATAGAATCGAAAAAACTGCTGGCAAACCAGGCATATAAAGTGGAGCAGGCAAACTTCTTCCCTGCGGTGGCCATGCAGGGAACCTATGATATCGTGAATAAAGACCTTTCAACCTATGTCCCCGATTGGGAAATAGGAATCGGGCTGAAATGGACTCTTTTTGACGGGGTCAGCCGGTTCGCAAAAGTGAAAGCAGCCTCCATGCAAACCAAGGAAGCAGAAGAATACGGACTTAAGGCCCAAACCGATGTTGCTACCATGATTAATAAACTCTACCATGAATTATCCATGTATCATGAGCAATTGCTTGAACTTGAAACTGCACGGCAGTTTGCCGAGGAGTACCTTCGGGCACGGGAAACCGAGTTTCACCAGGAAATGACCAATTCCACCCAGGTGATTGATGCCAGGCTGGCACTGGCCCAGGTCAGGACCGAGCGATTGG
>JBAXFZ010000613.1:0-1967 GCA_037139685.1 Bacteroidota bacterium | reverse complement strand
CACGGTGGTTGGCACACTGCCGGTTTCAGGCAAACCTGAAGCTGCCGTTACGAACGGCAAGGGAAAAATTTACTGCAACATCGAGGATAAGTCAACCATTGTCAGGTTTGATGCCGTTTCGCTTAAGATCGAAGCTGAATGGCCGCTTGACCCGGGAAAAGAGCCTTCGGGACTCGATTTCGACATCAAAAATGACCGGCTTTTTTCGGCATGCAGCGATTCAAAACAAATTGTGGTCATGAATGCCACAAACGGGAAGGTGATTTCCACATTACCGATGGGCGAGCGATGCGATGGCCTGGTATTCATACCCGGCGATCACAAGGTCATCTCCTCCAACGGGGAGGGAACCCTCACCATCGTGAACCAGGATGGCCCGGATGGTTACAAAGTTGTGCAGACACTCGCCACCAGGAAGAGTGCCAGAACGATTACCTATGATGAAACAACAGGGAGAATTTACCTGCCTTCGGCCGATGTGACAACCGAGAATGGAAAAAGAATTGTTGCTCCCGGTTCATTTAAAATTGTTGTTGTTTCCCGTTAAGATTACCTTTTTTTTCAGATTGACTGCATGAATGAAGAAACGTTCTGTTTGCTTGTTATTGATAACAACACGGATCACCTTGCTGCCCTCAGTGAATTGATTACCTCGGTTTTTCCGCATGCATCACTGCACGGTTCGCTCATTGGACCGGCAGGAATTGACCTTGCCGGTTCGTTGGATCCGGATGTCATAATACTGGATTGTGCAACGGAGGCCACGGGAGGTCTGGAGGTCTGCCGCCGGTTAAAGGCTGAAAACCGAAGCCGGAATATTCCGGTTATTGTTCTCACTGACCCGGAAAGCGGCCGCCGGACGCGCATGGATGCGCTGGAAGCAGGTGCCGAGGGATTTCTCGTAAAACCTGTTGATGACTTTGAGCTGCTGTGCCAGGTAAAGGCAATGGTTAAAATTAAGGCAGCAGGGGTTTTACAGGGCCGCGAACATGAACGGTTGATGGCTCGCACAATTGCAATTGAAAAAGAGCTTGCCGAGCGTCGGGAAACGGAACTGGATTTACAGGGCGCCAACCTGAAGCTGAAACAAACCCAGGCTGCCACCATGAATCTGCTGGAGGACCTGAGCTATGAAATGGAGCTGGGGAAAAAAATCGAAGCGGAACTTTTGATGGCAAAGGAAAAAGCGGAGGAGAGCGATCGTCTCAAATCGGCGTTTCTTGCGAACATGTCGCATGAGATCCGCACTCCCATGAACGGGATTATCGGATTTTCCGGGTTGCTTGCCGATCCTGA
This sequence comes from Bacteroidota bacterium, assembly GCA_037139685.1. Lineage (GTDB taxonomy): Bacteria > Bacteroidota > Bacteroidia > Bacteroidales > FEN-979 > CAIVAT01. The sequence goes on along the minus strand of JBAXFZ010000613.1, from coordinate 671 downwards.
TATGGAACTGGCTGAACGTGAACGGTTCGTTAAAATAATCAATGACAATTGCCAGCAACTTCTCCATATTGTCAGTGACATTATTGATATTTCAAAGATAGAGGCCGGGATGGTCGATCTCGAAACCGTTGATTTTTGCCTGAACGACCTCATGGATTCGCTGTTTGAGAACTACCAGCCGAGGGCCCATGAAAAGGGGTTGTCAATGAACGTTCATAAAGGGCTGGAATGTGATGCATGCAGCATTTCGGGAGATCCGTCAAAGATCAGGCAGGTGCTCGAGAATCTGCTGACCAACGCGTTGAAATTTACCGTGAAGGGAGAGATTGCTTTTGGCTATGACATGGCGGGGGGGGAACTGCAGTTTTATGTTACCGATACCGGGATTGGCATTGACCGGCAATTCCGTGAGGCAATCTTCAACCGTTTCTGGCAGGTAGAAACAGGGTTGGCCAGGCAATATGGAGGAACCGGTCTTGGCCTTCCCATTTCCAAAGCCTTCATAAGTAAAATGGGTGGCGACATCCGTGTTGAATCGCTGCTGGGTGAAGGCTCGCGGTTCCTGTTCCATCTCCCCTACAACCCATCGGGACATAAAAAGGGCAGGAAGATTGATGAATCGCGAAGACAGGACAATTTCCAGGGAAAAAAGGTACTGGTTGTCGAAGATG
>JBAXFZ010000612.1:0-1977 GCA_037139685.1 Bacteroidota bacterium | reverse complement strand
GTCAAGGAATTATCCACCATACTCACCCTCGTCCTCACCGTCAAACCGTCCCCCCGGTTTGAGCGTGTTATCGACGGGCTGAACAGGTCCGAAATGATGATAGGCGACTGGCATGATAAAGTGGTGCTGGCGGAAGCTCTTGAAAAATTCCTGGAAAGCGGGACCGCAGTTACGGCAGGTCAAATGGCCCAGGCCAGGGTATGTCACCAGATCCTCACGGTTGAAAACCGGAAGCAGGTTGAAAATGTTGTGCGTGGCGTAAGTGCTGCCATAAAAGGAAGGGAGCCAGAAAAGAATCAGGATGACCAGGCATTATAAATCCATTCTATTTAGATTTGGTTTAAATTTGCAGAAAATCACCTGGAACAATGGCTACCGTTAAAGGATTATATCGTGTCGAAGGAATGTCCTGCGCATCCTGTGCCGGGAGCATTCAAACCATGCTTTCGGCGCAGGAAGGAGTGGGTTCGGCCAGTGTCAACCTTGCCTCCGAGCAGGTGATGGTGGAATTCGATCCATCCGTCATCTCCCTCGATCAGATCACAAAAACAGTTGATGACCTGGGTTTTAAACTCATCACCCGCGATCTTTCCGCGGAAGAAGAGCATGACCTGGCGGCCATGCGGTTAAAAAGACTGCGGACCAATACCATCCTGTCGGCGCTGTTTTCCATCCCGGTTGTTTTGATCGCCATGGTTTTTCACCACATCCCCTACGGAAACCTGGTCATGATGGGGCTCACCCTCCCGGTGCTGGCCTGGTTCGGAAGAGAGTTTTTCGTCGTCGCTTGGAAACGGATGCTTCATTTCGATTCCAACATGGACACGCTTGTGGCGCTGGGTACCGGCAGCGCTTTCCTGTTCAGCGCTTTCAACACCCTGTATCCCGGTTACCTGCTGAGCCGGGGATTTGAACCGCATGTTTATTTTGAAGCTGCCACTGTGATCATCACCTTCATTTTGCTGGGCCGGTATTTTGAAGAGAAGGCGAAACAAAAAACCTCAGAAGCCATCAAAAAACTGATGGGACTGGGGGTGAAAACCGCCCGCGTCATCCGGAATGGCGTGGAAAAGGAGATGCTGATCTCCAGGATCATCAAAGGGGATATCCTTGTGATCAGGCCCGGGGAAAAGATCCCCACCGACGGGCGGGTGGTTGAAGGAAGCAGTTCCATCGATGAAAGCATGATCACGGGCGAATCGGTTCCTGTCAACAAATGGCCCGGCGAAGAGGTGATCGGCGCCACCATAAACCAGACAGGCAGCCTGAAGGTTGTGGCTGAAAAGGTAGGCAACGAAACCCTGCTGGCCCAGATCATCCGGCTGGTGCAGGAAGCACAGGGAAGCAAGGCGCCCATCCAGAAGATGGCAGATAAGATAGCCTCGGTCTTTGTCCCCGTTGTGATGGGCATTGCCGTGCTGACCTTCATTGCATGGATGGTGTTTCAACCCGCCACCGGCGCTCCGCTTGCATTTGTTGCGGCCGTAACGGTGCTGGTCATCGCATGTCCGTGTGCCCTTGGCCTGGCAACACCCACCGCCCTGATGGTCGGCCTGGGTAAAGCTGCGCAGCACGGAATCCTGGTGAAGGATGCCCAGAGCCTGGAACTTTTTTGCAAAACCACCGCCATTGTGCTGGATAAAACGGGGACCGTCACCATCGGCAGACCCCAGCTGACGGATGTTTTCTGGGATCCGGAAGCAGCGAACCGGCAACCGGAAACAGGCAGGGATATTCCATCGGCCGTTGTTGCCATCGAATCGATGTCGGAACATCCGTTCGCCCAGGCGCTGGTAAATTTTTTCAGTGTCAGGGAGGCTTCCGGTGGTACTGAACTTTCGGAACAATCCATCCTTCCCGTCACCGTTACCGGCTTTGAAAGCATCACGGGGAAAGGGGTGTCGGCATTTTTTGCCGGGGATCTGTATCACATCGGGAGCAGGTCATACATCACCGACAGTGACTGTGTGTTACCGG
>JBAXFZ010000611.1:0-1982 GCA_037139685.1 Bacteroidota bacterium | reverse complement strand
CCTTGGACTTGATTGTTCACCACGCCATACCTGCGGTGAGGCATGGATGTTGTCGGGAGTTCCCGGGTCACAGACAGAGGTTGTCAATGGTTTTTTAGCCGGTAACGACCTGAATGAACTCCTCGAAATCTATATGGATGAACTGGTCGGCGAAAAGGTCTATGAAAAGTACCCGGATGAGTTTCCCATCCTGGTCAAATTCATAGATGCAAACGACTGGCTTTCGGTGCAGGTTCACCCCGACGACGCACTGGCGGCCCGCAGGAATATCGGCAGTGGGAAAACCGAGATGTGGTATATCCTGGATGCAGAACCCGGGGCGGAGCTGATCAGCGGGTTCAAGCGCGGGACTGATGCGGCAACCTATCTTGAATTCCTGGAAAAGAAAAAGTTAAAGGAGATACTGAACATCGAAAAAGTGAGCAGGGGAGATGTTTTCTTTATTCCCTCCGGCAGGGTGCATGCATTGGGCCCCGGAATTTTGCTGGCCGAGATCCAGCAGACCTCCGACACAACCTACCGGATGTATGACTGGGACCGGGTCGACGCCGAAGGAAAACCAAGAGAACTCCATACCGGACTGGCCCTCGATGCAATCGATTTCAGTCCTGTTGATTCATACCGTACTATGTATACGCCTGAAATCAACGAAACAGTCACACTGGCCGACTCCCCCTTTTTCACCACCAACCTGCTTGAATTTGACTTTGCAACCCGGAAAGACTACGGAGAACTCGACTCTTTTATTATATATATATGTATAGGGGGAAAAGCAGCCATCACCGCCTATGAAGAACAGGTAACCCTGACAGCCGGGGAGATACTGCTCCTGCCCGCAACAATTGACGATATTTCCATTGCCCCCGACCCTAACATCCGTATTTTAGAGGTTTATATTCGGTAAATTTTTTTATTTTTGTGAATCCAAAAACAATCCTCATGTTCAAAAAAATCCGACTTATTCTGCTCCTTACGCTGGTCTGCTCATTTGCCATGGCCCAGGAGGGTCTCTTCAAGTACAAGAAACTGCCCTCTGTCAATATCAAGGATATTAAAGGACAAACATTCAGCACCAACAGCATCGGCAACGACGGCAAGCCCGTCATCATCAGCTTCTGGGCCACCTGGTGCAAGCCCTGCGTACGTGAACTTGCAACCATAGCAGATGTCTACGATGACTGGGTAAAGGAAACCGGAGTTAAGCTTTATGCCGTATCTGTCGACGATTCCCGTTCAATGACGCTCGTTGCCCCTATGATCAACGGTAAGGGTTGGGATTATACGATTCTGCTTGATCCTAACAGCGATTTTAAGCGTGCCATGAGTGTAGGCCCGATTCCCCATACCTTCCTGCTTAACGGGAAAGGAGAGGTTGTTTGGCAGCATACATCGTTTGCCGAAGGCGATGAGCTGAACCTGATCGAAATGGTGAGGAAACTCAACAAGGGAGAAGAGATAAAATAACTGCGGATATACTTTTTGAATCACTTAATTCATACACCTTGAATAAACTGATCTACTATTTTGCGCTGGGGGCAGTCGCTCTGATGTTCCATGTTCCCGCAACCGTTAAGGCACAGGATTTCCTGAAGGGAAGTGAAGTTCATGGCAGCCTCCAGGCGGATGCCGTCTATTACCTTTCTGACCCCAAAAACGGGATCTACGATTCAACGCTGGCCGGGAAACTGATCCGGATGAACGCCTTTACCGAGGTTAATTACTCGCTGGGTAATTTTACGGCCGGGATGCGTTTCGAGGCCTACCTGCCGCCACTCATCGGGTACGATGAGGCGAACAGCGGGGCAGGAGTCCCCTACTGGTATGCCAATTATAAAAATGATTTCATCGATGTCACTGCAGGTAATTTCTACGAGCAGTTCGGCAATGGCATGATCATGCGCACCTACCAGGAATGGACACTTGGCATCGACAACTCCCTTCGCGGCATCCGGGTAAAGGTGACACCCTTCAGGGGCATCACC
>JBAXFZ010000610.1:0-1994 GCA_037139685.1 Bacteroidota bacterium | reverse complement strand
GGTGAGGAACTTCGACAATTCGGTGAGTTGTATCCCGACCTATACCCTGGTGACGGATTCGTTCCAGAACTGGCGCAGCATGGGCGAAGCAGGTGGCCGGAGGATGAAACGCTCCATCCTGATCGACCTTGCCACCGTGAATTTTATGGATGATGCCATGAGGGAAAAACTGAAGGCTAAAAAGATTGCTGTTGCCGATGAACATATATTCGATGGCAGGACAACCAACCTGGGACTCTTCCGTGCCTATATCCAGGACTACCTTGGCAAAATGCCAAACCTCAACAAAGACGCCAATTTGCTGGTTCGTACCCTTCAACCTACCGAGAACGGGATTCCGCTTGAACTGTATGCCTATTATACCCACCCCGATGTGGCCGAATTTGAAAATTTCCAGGCTCATATTTTCGAACATATCCTCGCCGTGCTTCCCGAATTCGGGCTGAAGGCCTTTCAACGGCCATCGGGGAGGGATGTGCAGAATTCTGCGGGGAGTGCAGAGTAGAAGGTAGCGAGGTAGCGAGGTAGCGAAATGGCGAAATGCAAAGCAATCATGAAAAACTGAAAAAATAACTGGTTAATCGGAACCTCACCACAGATATTAATTGATGGATTTTTTCTTATCAGTGACCTCTCCCCGGCCCTCCCCTTCAAGGGGAGGGCCGGGGAGAGGTCATTTACAAGCATATGGATACTTCCTGGTGGTAAAAGGTATGATTATTCAGAAAAAATGAAAATGGTTGTAAGCAGATGTAAGCAGGAAATAAATTCGATTGCGGGGAATACGAACTTTCATGGATGAGGTTGTTTGCCGGGGAGATTGCCCTTTTCAGGGAAATTCTTATTTTTGCATTTGCATTTCTCCGCTGAAATTCCGGATAACCGTTCTGTAAACCGACTAAAAACACCTAAATCATAAATCTAAAATCATCCTTATGTCATTCAACCTTCGTAACAGGAATTTTTTAAAATTGCTGGATTTCACACCCCAGGAAATCAAATTTTTACTGGATCTCTCCATGGATCTGAAAAAGGCCAAATATGCCGGTACCGAGCAGCCGCGCATGAAGGGCAAAAATATCGCACTGATTTTTGAAAAGGCCTCCACACGCACCCGTTGTGCATTCGAAGTGGCCGCCCTCGACCAGGGTGCCCGGGTTACCTATCTTGGCCCCGAAGGTTCCCATATCGGGAAAAAGGAGACCATGAAGGATACTGCGCGTGTGCTGGGCAGGATGTACGACGGCATTGAATACCGCGGCTTTGGCCAGTCGATCGTCGAAGAGCTTGGCAAATATGCAGGCGTGCCAGTATGGAACGGGCTGACCAATGAGTTCCATCCTACCCAGATCCTTGCCGATTTTCTGACAATGATTGAGCATTCCGACAAACCGCTTAACCAGGTGGCCTTTACCTATTGTGGCGACGCCCGTAACAACATGGGAAACTCGCTGATGGTGGGAGCTTCAAAGATGGGGATGGATTTCCGTGCCTGTGCCCCGAAGAAATACTGGCCCGAAACGGAGCTGGTTGAGACCTGCCGTGCGATCGCAAAGGAGACCGGTGCGAAGATCACCCTCACTGAAAGTGTGGAGGAGGGTGTAAAGGGTGCCGACTTTATCTATACGGATGTGTGGCTGTCGATGGGCGAAGCCAAGGATCTCTGGGATGAGCGTATCAAGGAGATGCTGCCCTACCAGGTGAATGGCGAAATGATGAAAAAGACAGGGAACCCGAAGACAAAGTTTATGCATTGCCTGCCGGCCTTCCACAATAAAGACACCGAAGTGGGACTGGATATCTTTAAAAAATACGGGCTGGATGGCCTGGAAGTAACGGAAGAGGTATTCGAATCACCTGCATCCATCGTGTTTGACGAAGCTGAAAATCGTCTCCATACAATAAAAGCGGTGATGGTTGCCACTCTGGGAGCCTAACGGGAGGTTACCCTTCCGTTTTCGCACAGCAGGGTCAGGGCCGGGTATTTGTCGAAA
>JBAXFZ010000609.1:0-2001 GCA_037139685.1 Bacteroidota bacterium | reverse complement strand
CAGCCTCTCCGTTGCAGGGATTTCAGCAGCCGGGAGTTACCAGTACAAGTGCTACATCACAGCAACGGGAGAAGGATGCGGAACAGCGACTTCAACAACGATTATTGTAACGGTTGTAGGTGATCCTGGTATAACAGTTCAACCGACAAGTCCCGATGCAATATGCAGCGGGGGATCAGCCGGTTTGAGTTTAACTGCAACCGGAGGAACACCCGGGCTTGTCTATCATTGGCAATATGATTCCGATCCAGGTGTCGGTACCTCATGGGCGAACGTGGTTAACGGGACGCCTGCAGGATCAACCTATTCGGGAGGAACAAGTCCAAGCCTGACTGTTTCAGGAATCACCGGTGCGGGAACCTATGATTACCAGTGTATCGTAACCGCAACGGGCGATGGATGCAACCCTGCAACCTCAAGCACTGCGACCATCACGGTTACAGCCGATCCTAGTATCTCGGTCCAGCCATCAGGCGCCACTATCTGCAGTGGCGGCGATCATGCCATGAGTGTTACCGCAACAGGCGGAACACCGGCCTTGCTATATCAGTGGCAGTCAAATACTACAAGCTGTGTGAGCACATTCAATGATATCAGCGGGGCTACAACAGCAAATTACACAGCCACCGGGCTGACAGCAACGACCTATTACAAGGTAAGGGTTTGGTCATCCGGTAATGGATGTGCTACGGTATATTCCGATTGCATTACAGTTACAGTTGTGCCCGATCCAAGCATAACAACCGAACCAACCGACCCCGCAGCCATCTGCGTCGGGGGAACGGCAGGCATGAGCGTTGTTGCCACGGGAGGCACACCATCACTGGATTACCAGTGGCAATATTATAATGGTGCAACCTGGAATCCGGTCACCAATGGAACCCCTGCAGGATCAACCTACACAGGGGCGAATACAAACAGTCTGTCTGTGGCAGGCATTTCTGCAGCAGGCACCTATCAATACAACTGTTATATCACGGCCACCGGGGCCGGTTGCGGAACAGCCACAACCGCCACAGCCACTATCACGGTTATCCCGGATCCGGCTATTACGACACAACCGACGACTCCTTCAGACATTTGTGTTGGCGGAACAACAGCCGACATGACCATCGCTGCGAGCGGAGGTACTCCGTCATTAAGCTATCACTGGCAGTATTATAACGGGTCAACATGGAACAACGTGGTTAATGGCACCCCTGCAGGTTCCGTTTATTCCGGTTCAACCGGAACAACTTTCTCGGTATCCGGAATCTCAACCGCCGGTGCCTACCAGTACCAGTGCGTTGTTACGGCATCAGGAGACGGCTGTAACCCGGCAACTTCAAACCCTGTAACGGTTACTGTTGTGCCCGATCCGACGCTTACCACTCCTGTCTTTACCAATAATATAATATGTATTGGCGGATCCACCAATGTTAGCAGCACGATCAGCGGGGGAACAGGAATCCCCACCTACCAGTGGCAGTATTACAACGGGTCATCATGGAACAGCGTAGTGAACGGCACACCAGCCGGAACAACCTATACCAACGAGACAACGCTTACCATGACAATTGCGGGGGCCACCGCTGCCGGATCATACCAGTACCGGCTGACGACAAACAATTCGCTGGGCTGTGACAAAAACAGCGCAGGGACATCCTATACCGTTGTCGGCGATCCGGGAATTACCACGCAACCGTCAAGCCCGTCAGCAATCTGTGTGGGCGGAACTGCCGGCATGAGCGTTGTTGCCACGGGAGGAACCCCATCATTGAATTATCAATGGCAATACTTTGATGGATTATCATGGAATGCTGTGACCAACGGCACCCCGGCCGGATCAACCTATACGGGCGGCACGACCAGCAGTTTGTCAGTTGCCGGTATTTCTACACCGGGAACTTACCAGTACAACTGTTATATTACTGCAACCGGGAGTGGCTGCGGAACAGCCACCACCACCACGGCTACTATAACCGTTATTGCTGATCCTGCAATCACAACTGAACCAACAAG
>JBAXFZ010000608.1:0-2006 GCA_037139685.1 Bacteroidota bacterium | reverse complement strand
CAAGTGCAAAGGCCACCTGGTTTGCTCCAAAGCCGCGCATGGCCCCCGACGGAATATTGTTTGTATAAACGGTCAGCGATTCAATATCTACCGATGGCAGGTGGTAACCCCCGGCGGCATGGCCTGCCACCCGTTCCATGACCTTGGTGCCTACCGAAGCGTAGGCCCCGGTATCACCGACAGCACGCAGGTGCAATGCCGTCAGCATGCCGCCGCCATCGCAGCCCAGCGTAATATCCATCCAAACCGGGTGACGCTTGGGATGCATCATGATCGACTGCTCCCTTGAAAGATTTAACTTAACCGGTTTCTGCAGGAGAAAGGCAAACAGCGCCGCATGTCCCTGCACCGTCATATCCTCGCGGCCCCCGAAACCCCCGCCGCATGGCACCAGGGTAACCCTCACCTGGTCTTCATCAAGTCCAAGTATTGATGCCACCTGCCGTTGATCGACATAAATACCCTGTCCCTGGCTGAAGAGATGAATGCCGCTTCCATCAGGCAATGCAAGTGCCGCCTCGGTTTCCAGGAAGGCATGTTCGATGCGCTGGGTTTCATATATCCCGGTGGTCGTGTATTGCGAGGATTTCAAAATATCATCAACCGGTTCCCCCCTGCGGACAATGCATTTTTCAAGCAGGTTTGATCTCCCCGGATGAACCTGTGCAGACACGGTTTCGAGCGCCTCTTTCACATCCGAAACAGGCTGAAGCACTTCATATTCGACCCGGATCAGCCGCGCAGCCCTTCGGGCACTTGCTTCATCCTGTGCCACCACTCCGGCAATCACATCCCCGATATAGCGGGTCGTTTCACCGGGAGCGATCATCAGGGGCCAGTCACTGAATATTAGTCCTGTAAAACGGTCGCCGGGGACATCGGCGGCAGTGAAAATCTTCACAACCCCGTCGGTTTCAGACGCCTCCCTGAGGTCGATTGAGACAACCCTGGCCCGGGGATGGTCACTGAACCTGAGGGCGCCATGAAGCATTCCTTCAGCGTGCATATCATTGACAAACTTCCGCTTCCCTATTGCCGTATCGTAAGCCTCATACTTTTCAAGGGATTCGCCGATCCCTGCAGGAACACTTTCTGGATTTTTAACACCAGGCAAATCTGTGCCATTGGCTGAATGCCTGAGTTGATTCACAGCCTCGCTTATGGCTTCGACGATTTTCACATAGCCCGTACAGCGGCAAAGGTTAAGGCTGATCGCTTTTTTTATCTGTTCGGGAGCCGGGTCCTTGTTTTCGGCAAACAGCACTTTGGTGCGCATGATCAGCCCGGGGGTGCAGAATCCGCACTGTACCGCCCCCTTCTCGACATAGGCCTTTGCAATGATATCACGGACCTCTGCCGGGATGCCCTCCATGGTCACCACCTCCGCGCCATGCAGGAATCTCATCTTCCGTGTGCAGGACAACCTTGCTTTCCCGTCTATCTCAACCATGCAGGCTCCACAGGCCGCCTGGCCCGAGCAGCCGTCCTTGACAGAGGTGATCCCCGCTGTTTCACGCAAATAGTGAAGCAAGGAGAGTTCCCCATCTCCCGTGTATCCGACCTTCGTGCCGTTCAGGGTAAATTCAACCATTGCATGAGTTATTTAAAATCAAAAATCAACGAACCATGTGATGCCTCTCCAGTAATTGTTCAACAGTAGGGAGGTCCGCCTCAACCGGTTCGGGTATGGTAATGGAATCCTGAACGGCACCCAGGTCTTTCAGCCCGCTGCCGGTAAGTAAAACAACGTTTTTCGAACCCGGGGTGATCAACCCGCCATTCCTGTATTTCACCATCCCTGCATAGGCTGCAGCAGCAGCCGGTTCTGAAAATATTCCTGTTGTACGGGCGAGATAGTGAGCTGCCTGCAGGATTTCCAGGTCAGAGACCAGTATTGTCTCCCCGTTATATTCCCTGATATAACCTGCTGTCATGTGGAAGCAGCGCGGGATATCCACCGAAATCGAATCGGCAATGGTAACGGAGGGCGTTGAATGGAATGTTGC
>JBAXFZ010000607.1:0-2014 GCA_037139685.1 Bacteroidota bacterium | reverse complement strand
ACAGGTTGAGAAACTGAAAGCTGCCGGACCGCATGGTTTCCCGGGCGATATGGAGCATGCTTCAAAAGTGCACCATACCGGTGCCGAAACCCGTACGCAGGTTGCCGGATTTCTTGGATTACCGGTAACTGCTTATGCCCTGGACGCAATGAGCTGGCTTGGACTTTTCGATGAAACCCCCATGAACCGCGGGGTTGATTCAACTTTCGAGGTGACTTCAGACCTTATGATTGAAAAAATGGGGCTGGGACAAACTGAACGGGATATGGTTGTCATGCAGCATACCTTCCTGGCGGCTTACCCTGATGGGCGGAAAGAGGTGATCCGGTCGCGGATGCTTGATTTCGGTACACTGGCCACCGATACCTCCATTGCACGGACTGTCGCTTTGCCTGCTGCCATAGGTGTTGAAATGATCCTGAGCGGGGAGATAAAAATAAAAGGTGTATATATCCCGGTAATTCCTCAAATTTACAGCCCGGTTCTCGACAAACTTGAGACCATGGGAATAAAAATGGTGGAGGAATTTGGCCTGCCACTGTCAGAAATGATTGCCTGACAAGAGTCAATTCCCTTCAAATCTTCAATCCTTAAATCTGTTATTTCGTATGGGAATAGGAGAAATTATTGTTATAGCCATCGTGGCCATCGTGCTCTATTCGGTTTTCAGCATGCGCAAAAAGCCTGCTGATCAGGGTTCTCCATCTGACAATGGCCGGCAGGACAAAGGAAATCCCGGGAATGATACTGCCGGTTCCCAGCCTGGGCCTCCCAGGCGCAAGGCCGGGTATGCAAAATGGGTAGGAGGGGGCCTTGGCTGGGTTTTCGGCGGCCCGATCGGGGCCATCCTGGGGGTTGCGCTGGGATCGGTGTTTGACGGGATGAATACGGGGACAGTCTCCTACCAGGGAACGCAGCGCGGAGATTTTGCCATGAGCCTGCTGGTCCTTTCCGCTGCCGTTATGAAAGCAGACCAGAAAATTGTGAAATCGGAGCTCGAATTCGTCAGGAGTTTCTTTGTCAACCAGTTTGGTAATGATGAGGGAAACCGGCTCATTTCGATGCTGCGCGAAATTCTGAAACAGGAGATCGATGTTCAGCAGGTCAGCATCCAGGTTGGACAATACACCGATTATGCGGTCAAATTACAGCTGGTCCATTACCTTTTTGGCATTGCAGCAGCCGACGGACAATACCATCCCGACGAGGTGGCCATGATTGCATCGATTTCGGGCTATATGGGTATCCCCCAATCTGAGTTTGCCTCGATTAAGGCCATGTTCGTGAAAAACCTGAACTGGGCTTATGATGTTCTGGAAATTACCACATCTGCAACCGATGAAGAGGTGAAAAAAGCCTACAGGGAGATGGCCAAAAAACACCACCCGGATAAGGTATCCCACCTGGGGGAAGATGTGAAACAGTCAGCCACTCTTAAATTCCAGGAGGTCAGTGCGGCCTATGAAGAGATAAAAAAACAACGCGGGCTTAACTAGAATTATATGCTTTTTACTGAAGGAAAAATCGGCCGGGTATTGTTGAGGAACAGGTCAATCAGGTCGGCTGCATTCGAAGGTATGTGCCCCGGCAACAAAGATTCGGACAACCTGGTTAAATACCATACCGAGGTTGCCGCAGGAGGGATCGGCATGACAACCGTTGCTTATGCGGCGGTCGCGAAAAGCGGGTTGTCGTTTCCCCACCAGTTGCTGCTAACCCGTGACGAAATTCCTGCATTGAAGAGACTTACTGATGCCATCCACAGGGAGGGTGCAGCAGCTGCGATCCAGATCGGCCATGGCGGACAGATGGCCAACAAATCGGTGTCGGGTGTATGTCTTGCTCCTACGGGCGGCTTTAACCTTTATGGTCCGACTGTACCGAGAACAATAACACTCCCTGAGATAAAGGAACTGGTTAAGGATTTCGGAGCAGCTGCACGGATCGCGAGCGAGGCAGGCTTTGATGTGGTTGAAGTTCATGCAGGACACGGCTACCTTATCAGCCAGTTCCT
>JBAXFZ010000606.1:0-2014 GCA_037139685.1 Bacteroidota bacterium | reverse complement strand
AAGGTGGTAAAGTAAAAATCTGTGGTTCCTGTGCAGAAGCCAGAGGTATTAAAGATTTGCAACTTATAGACGGCACTGAACTTAGTACCATGAAGGAGTTAGTGCAATGGACGCTGGATAGCGACAAAACGCTGACATTCTGAACATGCTGTTTACGGTATCAAGCCAACCCAATTACATCACCTGAATTCAAAAGATGAAATTTTTTATCCTAGCCATATTATGGATTTCCTATTGCACACTCCACAGTGCAATGATAACGCCGAAAATCACCAATGTTCTAAAAAAGAAGCTCTGAGACTCATTTAAATACTACCGGTTATTCTATAACCTCGTGGCCCTGATTTTACTGATCCCGGTCGCTTTGTATACTTATTCCATACGGCAAACACCATTCTTTACGTGGGAAGGCTATCTCCTTCCTGTTCGATTCCTACTGCTGGGAGCAGGATTGTTTTTATTCTACACCGATGCCCGGCAATATGATATGTCAACTTTCTTAGGGTTGAAACAGATTAAAGAATCAGTAAATCATAACCTCATTAACGCATCAGGCAAGCTCAATTCACACGGCGTTTTAGGTGTAGTAAGGCATCCGTTTTATGCGGCCATTTTCCCGTTAATATGGGCAACCAACTTAGACTTTACCTTTTTAATTGTTAACTGTATTCTGAGTATCTATGTAATCATTGGTACGCTTCTCGAAGAACAAAAACTTGTTCTGGAGTTCGGAGATGAATACCGAACTTACCAGGGTAAAGTTTCGATGCTTTTCCCCATGAAGTGGATCCTAAAAAAAATGAATGCCGGAAAAAATCACTGATACCCCAGCCTATTCATCATTCTGTTGGTGACTGTCATGAATAAGCATGAATTTCCCTGCTAAGAGAATTTATTGAAGACCCTCAAATCCAAAATCTCAAGATGGTTAAGCCTTGAAAGTAAATACCATTTGGAGAAAACAAAGAGACATACCAATCTTTTTTCTGCAAACGTAAATCGTTTAAATATCACTATATGATTTTTATTATTACCTTTGCTCCCACAAAAATGATGAGTTATGTGGATAGCAATTATTGTAGTTGGAGTTTTGGCCGGTCTGGCAGGCCTGATAATTCTGAATGCCAGGAAACAGATGAAGAATCTGAAAGATGTCAAAGACAGTGAGAAGGTTAAAATCCTGACTGATGCCAATTTTCAGAACAAAATTAAAACAGGCACGGTGCTGGTCGATTTCTGGGCTTCATGGTGCGTTCCCTGTAAAATGATGATACCCGTACTGAATGAGGTTGCTGAGGGGGCAAACGGCAAATATACCATTGCCAAAGTCAATGTTGACGAGCAAAAAGCCACAGCTGCCAAATTTGCAATCCGCAGCATCCCGACCATGATCCTGTTCCAGAATGGCAGGGAGGTTAAGCGGATTACGGGTGTTAAAACAAAGGATTATTTATTGAAAGAGTTGGACCGCAGAATTAGTCTATAAGCAATATGTTAAAAATCAAATTTATCATTACTGTCCTGGTTTTTGCTGCAGGCTTAGCCAATGGATTTTCCCAGGTGAAATCAACCACGATTAAGCCCCGGGTTGAAGTATATTATTTTCATCCAACGGAACGCTGTCCGATTGATCAATCAATCGAAGAAAACACCCGGCGACTGATGCAGAGCAGTTTTGCCAAAGAAATAAAAGATGGAACGATTAAGTTTCAGATCATCAACACAGATGATAAATCACAGGCGAAAACCGTTGCACGTTTTGACATCAATGCCCAGGCGTTATTTGTCGTTAAATTATCAGACGGCAAGGAGAATAAAAATGATCTGACACATTTTGCATTCAGCAATGGATTAAACAATCCGTCAAGATTCAAATCTGGGTTGAAGGATGAGATTGAAAAGGCTCTCCATTAAATAAAATATCGATTTCCCCCCTTTCCCTGATACATTCCGCTAGCTTACTTTTCAATTTCCAGCAGGTCATCTGGCGGAGTTCCATCTGCCGGGAAAGTTC
>JBAXFZ010000605.1:0-2016 GCA_037139685.1 Bacteroidota bacterium | reverse complement strand
TGATCATCATAGATTCGGAAAGTGCGGTCGGGAACAGGACTCTTTTATCCGCCAGTGCTGCTGCTGTTTCCGGGTTTTCCGTGTTCGGCTCGAAGCGGATCTTTGCTTTGAATGAACAAATGGAATTGAACACGGAGCTCCTGGAGTCATTTATCGGACAGCATGAAAATGAACGGATTTTGATGTTTGGGTTTACATTTAACGTTTACAGGCACTTTTACAAAGAACTGGTAAGGGCAGGTTTTAAACCGGACCTGTCCAACGCGGTGTTAGTTCATGGAGGCGGATGGAAAAAGATGGAAAATGAATCTGTTTCCTCACGGGAATTCAATAAAATGCTGAATGAAGCCTGCGGCATCCGCCGGGTATATAATTATTATGGCATGGCCGAACAAACCGGCTCGGTTTTCATGGAATGCGAATACGGGCATTTTCACGCTTCGGTTTATTCTGATATAATAATCCGGCGCCCCCTTGATTTCTCGCCGGCGGATGTCGGGGAGGAGGGAATAATCCAGGTGCTTTCAATCCTGCCGAAAAGTTACCCGGGACACTCTTTGCTTACAGAGGACAAAGGGATCCTGCTTGGAGAGGATGATTGTGATTGCGGTCGTTTGGGGAAACACTTTACAGTTACCGGCCGGTTGGAACATGCTGAAATAAGAGGCTGCAGTGATGCTTATGAAGGAAAAATCAACTGACATCGAATTCCTTTTTCCCCGGAAACCCGATGTGGACAGTTTAGTTCATATCCCCGGGGAAGAACCCTTCTCGGAGGAGGCGATATCCTTCCTGGATGCACTGGCGCATATTTTAATCAACGATCCGGGGGTCAAAAACTATCCTGATGTGGCAACCTTTGCATTTTTTTGCAGGAGGGGGAATTTGCTTCTGTTAAAAAAGCGGTGGTTGCGTGAAAACAGCATCAGGCTTGGAAGAGGCCTTGTATTCCATATTGCCCCCTCAAATATGCCTGTAACCTTTGCCTGGTCATTGGTTTTTGGCATTTTATCGGGGAATGTCAATATTGTTAAAGTCTCTTCGAAAAAACACCCGCAGGCGGAAATTATCTGCAAGGCTCTTTACGAATTAAGCCTGGAGCGCAGGTATCAAAGGTTCTCCGCACGTCACGCACTGGTCTCTTTTAAGGCGGAGAGTTCCGCCGCCGCCTGGTTTTCTTCAATCTGTGATGTCAGGATAATATGGGGAGGCAATGCCACGATCGATGAAGCCAGGAAAAACAAGCTTCCCCCCCATTCATTTGATCTGACTTTTGCGGACAGGTATTCGCTGTGTGTGATCAATGCAGATAAATTCAACGATGAAAAGTTACCGGAAAAGATTGCTGCCGGGTTTTACAATGACACCTACCTGTTCGATCAGAATGCCTGTTCATCGCCGCATTTAGTCGCCTGGCTGGGCTCTGATGAGAATATTGAAAACGCCCGGCGGAAATTCTGGAATGATGTTTACGACCTGGTGAAAGCGGGATACACTTTACAACCTCAAACTGCAGTGGATAAGCTTACCACCTTTTACTGCCAGGCAGCTCAATCGGTAAGAATAAAGAAAACAGGCATGCCCGACAACCTGGTCTGGAGAACGGAATTGAATGAGCTGACCAAGGATATTGATCAGTATCGCTGCACCGGAGGTTATTTCTCGGAATACAAAGCCACCTCTTTAAAAGAACTATCAGCCGTGTTCTCCAGTAAATTCCAAACACTCTCCTATTACGGAATTGAAAAGGAGGATCTGATTGAATTTATCAGGCAGCAAAAACCGGCCGGGATAGACAGGATCGTTCCAATCGGGAAGACTACTGATTTTTCGTTAACCCACGACGGGTTTAACCTGATTGACACGCTTTCACGAGAAATAGAGCTGCTATGACGGCAGCCTGCTCCAAGATGTTTACTTAACATGAAGATACTGTTCCTTACCCGGTGGTTTCCTCCCTATTCAGGGATATTTGTCGAACGGCATGCAAAGGCGGTTTCATTGTTCAATGAACTG
>JBAXFZ010000604.1:0-2039 GCA_037139685.1 Bacteroidota bacterium | reverse complement strand
CTCAAAACTGCTCCGGAAAATCGGCGGAAAAGTTTACAACACAGCAACCACTGCAGCAGGTGTGCGGGCCATCATGGATTTCTGGACCACCAAGGGGGTTGATACCCTCGGGATGAATTTCTACGATGGCAACGGGTTGTCAAAGAACAATGCTATTTCCCCCAAACAGCTGGTGGATGCACTGTATGCCATGCGCACTTCACCCTATTTCCAGGTCTTTTATGAGTCGCTGCCCCTGGCGGGCATGACCGGGACGCTGCACAAAGCCATGAAGGGCAGCGCCGCCCAGGGACGCATCCGTGCCAAAACCGGTACCATCAACAGTGTTAAGAGCTTTGCAGGCTATGTTCATACCGTTTCGGGAAGAAAACTGGTTTTCTCGCTGATCGTGAATGGTTTTGACTGCAGGGTAAAACTGATGAAGAAGAAGCTGGAGTCGGTGATGGTGAAGATGGCGGAGATATAAAATGGTGAAATGTGAAATGCGAAGCAGTCACGAACACCCGGAAATATAAATGTGATTGTGATTAAAATTCTTAATCGTCAACCTGGTTTCCCCGAAATTTAAAGGGGATGAGCATGTTGACCCGTTCCATGTAGGTTTTGTAGTCTTTCCGCCGGTTCAGCATGCGTTTCTCGATCATCGGGATGCTTGCAAAGATAAACATCAGGGTGATGGCCACAGGGCCGGCGATGACCCACCAGAAGGTTGAATTTGCCGCCAGGGCAAAGAAAAAGAGTCCCCACCAGAAAAGGATCTCCCCCAGGTAGTTCGGATGGCGCGAAAATGCCCAAAGCCCCTGTTTCATCGTTTTACCAGGCTCATCATTCTCCTTCAGGAAATTACGCATCTGCCTGTCGGAAACAGCCTCCAGCAATATGGCACCCCCGGTGACCAGCAGGGCAAACAGGTCGAGTATATTAAATTGCCTGTAGCCCTGGACAACCACGGCCCAGATGGAGAGGGTCCCGCCAAAGACCATCAGGGCGGGAAAGAGGTGTATAGCCGAGAAGCTTACAAGCCAATAGGCTTTCCCGCTGCTGTTGCGAAAACCGACATACCTCCAGTCCTCGTGCTTCAGCCCGGGCCATGCACGCAGGAAATTCCAGGTAAGGCGCACGCTGTAGGCAACCGTGAGCAGGAACATGATCAATATCCTGGGAGAGCTGGTCAGAAGGTCGTGTAGGGCCGAACCGGGATACCTTATCACGAAGATCGACTGCAGGATTGCTCCAAAATAAAACAGGACCATCAGCGGGGGGGCAAGGCTCCAGTAGGGATCGAAAACACTGGAGTTGTTGCACGAGACACTCCCTGTGAAAATAATGAGCACCGTTACAACCACTGCCACCGCCGACTGCCCGAGTATGCCGCAGCTGCAGAAGGTACTCGCCCAAAAACCCAGTACCGTGGCTAAAATGTAAACTGCCAGTAAAATTAATCGTCCCTTGGTCTTTAATGTCATTCAAATCTGGTTTTAACGTAATACTGCAGGGAAAACCCGGAATGTCTGGTAAAAGGGACGCTTCCCTCCTTCCGGGCCGGGGAACCTGTTACCCGGGTGTTCACTAAACAAAGGATTGCAATTCGTATAATTTACGGTAAACCCCGTTTTTTTCCAGGAGGAAGCTATGGGTGCCGCGCTCAACCAGTTTGCCGCTCTGGAGCACGATGATCTCGTCGGCAAACTGTATGGTCGAAAGCCGGTGGGCAATGACAACCGAGGTGCGGTTGCGCATCAGGTTTTCAAGCGCCTGCTGTACAAGCCGTTCCGACTCGGTATCCAGTGCCGATGTGGCTTCGTCGAGAATAAGGATCGGAGGATTCTTCAGCACCGCCCGTGCGATGCTCAGGCGCTGGCGCTGGCCGCCAGAAAGCTTCGTGCCCCTGTCGCCGATGTTTGTTTCATATCCCATTGGCATTTTTTCAATGAACTCATGGGCGTTGGCAACTTTGGCAGCGGCGATCACCTCTTCCTGGCTCACATTTTCCATCCCGAAGGCGATATTGCTGAAAACTGTATCGTTAAACAGGATTG
>JBAXFZ010000603.1:0-2040 GCA_037139685.1 Bacteroidota bacterium | reverse complement strand
TGAGGAGATGGGAGTTCCGGTTATTAAGTCATTGAATGAGAGTCAGTTTGAAAATATCAATAATTGGCTTATTTCGGATGATCGCGTAGAAGTGAATTACCGCGACCAAACCCGCTCCATTGTCCGCAGAATTTTTGAAATGGATGTTCACCGGATCCTGCACAAGAACAGATGGTTGTCGGGATACAAGATGACCCTCGAAGGTTCCAGACCTCCTCGTGTCGCATTCTAGCAAGAATAGAATACAATAAGAAATCTGAACCGGAATCCAAATCCATTCTATTAACATTGAAGTTCAGATCGGGATGACAATCTTTGCGGATTTGTCATCTTATTGTTTATTTTTGTGCCTTGTCTTTCATTCGGATGATCCGTCTGAAATGAACTAAAAATCTGATATTGTTTTTATGGAGTTACCTACCATCAATCATCTTCGGGAACTGGAAGCAGAGTCAATATTCGTGATACGTGAAGTGGCTGCACAGTTTGAGAATCCCGTCATGCTTTTTTCAGGAGGAAAAGATTCGATCGTGATGTTTTTTCTGGCCAGAAAGGCTTTCTATCCGTCCAAAGTTCCATTTCCATTGATGCACATCGACACCGGTCACAATTTCGAAGAGACTATCACCTACCGGGATGATCTTGCTGAAAAGACCGGAACGAAAATGATCGTTAAATATGTTCAGGATTCAATCAATAAAGGCAGGGCAGTAGAGGAAAAAGGTGTCAATGCGAGCCGTAACGTACTTCAGACTGTGACTTTATTGGATGCCATCGACGAGATGAAGTTCGATTGCGCAATGGGTGGAGGTCGCCGGGATGAAGAAAAGGCCCGCGCCAAGGAACGGTTTTTCTCTCATCGTGACGAATTTGGACAGTGGGATCCGAAGAACCAGCGTCCTGAATTGTGGAATCTGTTCAATGGAAAGAAACACATAGGCGAACATTTCAGGGTTTTCCCTATCAGCAACTGGACAGAAATGGATGTGTGGCAATATATTCTGATGGAAAATATTCCTATGCCAAGCCTTTATTTCACACACGAGCGAGAGGTTTTCTGCCGCGACGGGGTTTGGCTTGCCACTGCACCTTTTATGCAATTAAAGCCCGGAGAAAAGGCGGAAACTAAGCGAATTCGCTGCAGAACCATTGGAGATATTACCTGTACCGGAGTCGCACTTTCTGAAGCAAATACACTTGAAGAAATCATACAGGAAGTTGCTTCGAGCCGTGTGACCGAGCGGGGTGGACGTGCTGACGACAAGCGTTCGGAAGCTGCCATGGAAGACCGGAAGAAGGAAGGGTATTTTTAGAGATAAGCTAACAGCTTTTTTAATAGTTTAAATGATTTAAAGTTCGCATGATAGATAACAAAGCAGCAAACTTATCCGGCAAGGAAATAGGATACCTGGATATGGAGCTTTTGCGGTTCACTACCGCAGGAAGCGTGGATGACGGAAAGAGTACTTTGATCGGACGACTTTTGTACGACAGCAAAGCAATTTTTGAAGATCAGATGGAGGCCATCGAAAGGGCGAGTATCAGCAGGGGTGGCGAAGAGGTCAATCTGGCTTTGCTGACCGATGGTCTGCGTGCTGAGCGGGAACAGGGAATCACCATCGATGTGGCTTACCGCTATTTTGCTACTCCCAAAAGAAAGTTCATCATCGCAGACACTCCGGGTCATATCCAATACACCAGAAACATGGTTACCGGTGCATCCACAGCCAATGCGGCGGTGATCCTGATTGATGCCCGAAACGGAGTTATCGAGCAAACCCGCAGACATGCCTACATTGCTGCGTTATTACAAATTCCGCATGTCGTGGTTTGTATCAATAAAATGGACCTGGTTGATTTTTCGCAGGAAGTATTTGAAGCCATAAAGACAGATTTTACTGAAGTTGCACGAAAACTTGGAAACAACGATGTTCATTTTATTCCGATCAGCGCAAAGCTGGGAGACAATGTTGTTGACCCATCCCAAAATATGTCATGGTATTCAGGGCTCACTTTTATAGGTTTGATGGAGACCATCCC
>JBAXFZ010000602.1:0-2061 GCA_037139685.1 Bacteroidota bacterium | reverse complement strand
CTCCCTGTGCAAAAACTACAGGGGAAAGGAAAAAAAGAACCAACGCCAGGGCGATACCCCAGCCCCCTAACCCCCTTCCCCAAAAAGGAAATTGGGAATAAGTCCCTCCCTATTTGGGGAGGGATTTAGGGTGGGGTCCAAAAATAAATTCGTAATTCTTTTTAATAGTCTCCAATTGTTTCCTCCAGTTGCGCCAGGGCTCTCTGTGTTTGTTCCTCATTCGGGAAAACCCCATGCCATTCATGGTTGTCGAGCATGAAGTCGACTCCGAATCCCATGTGGGTGGTCATGACGATCATCACCGGTTTTCCCTGGCCGGTATACCACTGTGCTTTTTTGAGGGTGTCAACAACCTCCGTCATGTCATTGCCATACATGGTCAGTACCTCCCAGCCAAAGGCCTCGAATTTTGCCCGGATGTCGCCCATGGGCAACACTTTATCATTGGGACCATCGATCTGAACTCCGTTATAGTCAATCACAGCGACCAGGTTATCCACCTTGTTGCCGGCCGCAAACATCAGTGCTTCCCAGTTTTGTCCTTCCTGCAGTTCTCCGTCGCCCATGAGGCAATATACCAGGTGATCATCCTGGTTCAACTTTTTGGCCATGGCCGCCCCGATGGAAACCGACAGTCCCTGTCCCAAAGAACCCGAACTCATCCGGATTCCCGGCAATCCTTCGGCCGTGGCAGGATGGCCCTGCAACCGTGTCCCCAATTTACGGAAAGTACTTAATTCACTCACGCCGAAGTATCCATAACGGGCCAGGACACTATACCATCCGGCAGAGAGATGGCCGTTGGAAAGAAAGAACAGGTCTTCACCGATGCCATCCATGGTGAATTGCCCCGGATCTGGTTTCATGATCTTAAAATAGAGGGCAACAAGAAATTCGGCGCTGCCCAAAGGTCCTCCCGGGTGACCTGAAGAGACTCCATGGACCATCCGGATAACATCACGCCTGACCTGCGTTGTGATTTTTTCTAATTCCTGGATTGAAAGCATTGCAATGATTAAAAGTTATCAATTAAACTTATGGAATGGGGATATGATCTGCAACAGAAAACGCTGTCGGGACAAAGATATTACAATAACCAGTGAGGGACGGGGGCGTGTTAATAAAAAAAGAAAACATTTGGCAGCATTCACGTTGTATGGAAGTTGAAAGTTATGACTTTTGTGAACCAGCTTAAAAAGCATCATGAAATATACAATATTCCTCTGCTTGTTTGCAGTGGTTCTCCTGTCTGCAAAACCGGTCATCGGTCAGCGCAATAATTCCGGTTGGGTGGATTCAGTGTATAACTCACTGACCATGGAGCAGCGCATTGCCCAATTGCTGATCATCAGGGCATATTCCTGGAAGGATTCGATATATGTGGATAGCCTTACCCGGATTGTTAAGAAATACAATGTTGGCGGGGTATGTTTCTTCAAGGGATCACCGGCAAAGCAAGCCATCCTGACAAATTACCTGCAAAAGGAAACACAAACGCCGGTGCTCATTACCATCGATGCAGAATGGGGACTGGGCATGCGGCTCGACAGTGCATTTTCATTTCCCCGCCAGATGGCGCTGGGAGCGATCAGCAATGATTCACTGATCTATGCCATGGGTAAGATCGTTGGCAAAAGTTGCCGGCGGTTGGGTATCCAGGTCAACTTTGCGCCCGTAGCCGATATCAACAACAATCCCAAAAATCCGGTCATCAACTTCAGGTCGTTTGGCGAGAGCCGCGAACATGTTGCACAAAAAAGCATCCTGTATATGAAGGGTATGCAAGCTGAAGGAATCATGGCAACTGCCAAACATTTTCCGGGCCATGGAGATACCGACACCGATTCGCACCTTACGCTTCCTGTCATAAACCACGCCAGGCAACGCATCGACTCTGTTGAGTTGTTTCCCTTTAAAGCGCTGATCCGCGAAGGTGTGATGGGAGTGATGGTTGCGCACCTGTATGTTCCATCGCTCGATACTTCAAAAAACACCCCGACAACACTTTCGAACATGGTAATTTCGGGATTGTTGAAAGAGCAACTCGGATTCAGGGGGTAT
>JBAXFZ010000601.1:0-2068 GCA_037139685.1 Bacteroidota bacterium | reverse complement strand
AAAATCGTATAACGTTCTCTGTCTCCTTTGGTCTTATGCAGATGTATCAGCATCCGCGATGAATCAATATCAGTGATTTTAAGATTGCTCACTTCACCGAGCCGTAGTCCTGCCGAATATGTAACCGCCAGGATTGCCTGGTGTTTGATGTTGGTTTTACTCTTGATGATTCTTTGAACTTCATCCCTGGATAAAATCTCAACCTTCTTGTGATTCATTCTCGGGCGAGGCAAGTCAATCACGTTCCATTCACGCTTCAATACTTCACAAAAGAGAATCTTGATCGCGCTGATGGCTGCATTCACCCATGCATTACTAATGTGATCAACGGTAATCCGCTTTAAAATGAAAGCCCGGATTTGATCAATGGAAAGTTGATCGGCAGGAGTGTGGTAAAACGATGCGATTTGGGCGATGATACTGACATAGGACTTGATCGTCTTCTGGCTGTACCTTTTCAGCTGCATCTGCTGAATCAGTTGTTGTCGTAAAGTGCTCATGGCAATATGTTTTAAGGTTTAACATATTGCCTTATACGACGAAAACTAAAAAAGATGGGAAACCTCGGAAAACTACCGCCAAGGGCGGTTTAGTTCAACGAGCCGGCAGCCGCCATATGGCGCATACCCGCCCAATATTGTTGAAATTTGCCATTGCTCCCCTGGATTGCATAAACACACACGTAAATGTAAGAAAGATTTTAACTGGCCCCGGCAGGCTGACCCCGAAATCTTGAGGCAAATCAGGATGATCGAACCTTTAACCGGCTGTCCCTGGTTCTGCCAAACCTTGAAGGTGTTTGCCACCCGGGCCAGGAGATAAGGAAATAATTCATTTTTTAAGCAACTGTTTTTCAATTTATTAGCCTTATTTTCAAATAAATGTTATTTATATGTTGCAACATATATTGTTATTCCATACATTTGCAAAATATTTACAACCAATCTCAGACAACTTAACTTATGACAACCACGAACATTTCGAAAACAAGACAGATCACCGGGTGGACAATCTCCGGCATATTAACCGCACTTTTTTTATTCAGCGTATCAGGCAAACTGATTTCACACCCGGAGCAGATGGAGGCGATGCATCTTGCAAACTGGCGCATCATCATCGCGCTGGGTGAGATAACCTCCGCACTTTTGTTCCTCTTCCCGAGAACGAACGTTTATGGCACCTTGCTGTTAAGCGCCTATATGGGCGGGGCGATCATCATCCATATGACCGGGGGTATGAGCATTGCATTGCCTGCGGTGGTGCTTGTTGCGGTATGGGTGACCGGGTTTGTCAGGAATCCTGGACTCTTGATGAAATAGGCCTATGAAAATCGAAGATGAGATTAAGGGCCGCTTCAGGAATGAATACCACAGGGGTATGATCAACCTGACCTACACGGTCAACCAGTTGAGCTACCGGTTCATGCAGCACATTAAGGAGCACGGGCTGACGGAGCCGCAGTACAATGTACTGCGCGTGTTGCGGGGCTTCCGCGGCGAGGGGCCCATCTCGGTCGGTTTCATAAAGGAACGCATGCTCGACAAGAGCTCGGATGTCAGCAGGATCGTCGATAACCTGCTTGAAAAGGGTCTGATCATCCGGAAGGAGGGCTCATCCGACCGCAGGCAAAAGGAGATCGACATAACCGCGAAGGGGCTGGCCCTCCTGTCGGAGATGATAGAATGCGATAAAAAGGCAGATACGCTTTTACAGAATCTGACAATTGAAGAGACCATTGAATTAAACAGGCTGCTTGATAAGATCAGGGGCTGAAATACAACAAATATGGAAAGTGCAAGAAAGATTGACCGCATAATTAAAGGACAGGCCACATCCGACGGGGCGGGAGTAAAGCTGACGAGGATTCTCGGCCACAACACCCACGACATCCTGGACCCCTTCCTCCTGCTTGACTTCTTCGGTTCTGACAACCCGGATG
Organism: Bacteroidota bacterium; assembly: GCA_037139685.1. GTDB lineage: Bacteria > Bacteroidota > Bacteroidia > Bacteroidales > FEN-979 > CAIVAT01. Next base: position 129 of record JBAXFZ010000601.1, on the reverse strand, counting down.
ATTTCATGGCCGGATTTCCGTGGCATCCGCATCGCGGCATGGAAACGGTCACCTACATGCTGGATGGCAAGGTTGAACACAGCGACAGCATGGGCAACAGCGGGGTAATAGGGAAAGGGGATATCCAGT
>JBAXFZ010000600.1:0-2070 GCA_037139685.1 Bacteroidota bacterium | reverse complement strand
TTATCAGCAGGTTGATAAATGCCGGCAGGTGTGAGCGGATATATTCGATTTGTTTTTTCGGGTTGATCGAAGGGATCGGGGCATTCCGGACCCCGGCTGTGGCAACTGTAGGTTTGTTTGGTCCCGGCTTGGTTTGTACAGGTTGGTTGGCAACCTGGACTGCTTTTTCGACATTTTCAGGTATTACATTTTCCGCTGCCGGCTTCAGGATGTCAAGTGCCACCATCAGGGTGCAGCCAATGACCAAAGCTGCCAGCTGGTATTTTGAAAGAGACCTGATCCGGCTGAACGGGATGATAAAGAAAAGGGCCCCCAGGATGAAATAGGGAGGTTTGCACAGTACCAGCAGGGCCCAGAGGAGGAACAGCAGTCCGAGGTCTTTCCACGAAAGCACTTTTTCAGATCTGAAGGCATAATAAAGGAACAAAGCTATGAGCAGGAAAGACCCGCTGATGACGAAGGCATCGTAGGAGAGGGAGGCCATCAGGAACATGGTCTTGGGCATCAGCGCCAGTAAAAAGAAGATCCACTTTCCCGCCGGCGCCAGCCTGATAGCCATAAAGACAAGCAGGACAGCGCAAAGCAGGTTGAACAACCTGGCAAAATACATCAGCACCAGCGGGGATGAACTGAAAATCCTTCCCGTGAAAAAACCGGCAACCTGGGGAAGGTAGGGGATTATATAATCGGGGCCGCTGCTTGGCACCAGCCGCGCCGGGTCTGCTTTCAGATTCTTCAATGCGACGATTTCGGCAAGGCTGGTTCTTTCGTCAGGATTTGCATGTAATCGTAAAAAGGTTGAATCAATCTTCAGGAATACGGAGGGGATTTTTTTCCGGGTTGTGACTATCTGGCCTTGCGACAACTCCACCACCCTCGTAAGGTGCGCCCCCTCGTCGGGGGCCTGTAACGGCGGGGTCACAAACAGGAATGCCAGCCCCCCGGAAAGGGCCAGGACCAGGTAAATATATTCCGGGCGGAAGCGGATGGCTGACAGGAATTTCCGGATAGATCTGAAAAATGCAATCACTACGGCCAGCAGCAGTGCTGCCAGGTAGAGCAGAATTGAAACGGCAGCCGAAAGTGAACTTTCAGATTCGTATGTCCTCAGGAAGATAGCCCCCGGGTAGGGATATTTTTTGCCACTCACCGAGGCCACCAGGTCGTCGTTGACCATGGCGCAGGCATAAAGGTCGCCCACCTTCGACTCCTTATTGAAAAGGCTGTGGATACAGTTGGTGCTGTCGCCGTCGGGCGAGATAAAACAGACAGATATCCTGTTCCCCCTCCCCACCTTCCTGCTCTCCTTAAACCGGAACTCGTGGAATTTCCTGTCCTCGATGTCGGCCGAAGAGAATTTTTCCTTGAAAAGCACGTTGAAATTCCTGTCAAACACAACTACCGTATTCGAATTGGTGTTCTTCCGGTCCATGGTGATGTAACGGATATGAATTCCGTTCAGGTAATCCTTTTTCATCGTTACCTCCTGCACCAGCACAACCCCTTTTATAAACCCGTCGTCGAGGTATGGGTTCCTGCAGCGTGAAGTTTGGGTAATAGCGAGCATCGGGGGCTGAGGCGTATAAAAGCTGAGCAGGAACACCGCCAGGATGAAAAAACAAAGACCAAAAACAAGAAACTTCTTATCGGGCATCAGACGGAAAGTTAATTAAATGCAAAATGCAAAGTGCAAAGTGCAAAATGAAAAATGAAAAATGAAAATGCAAAATGAAATAGATAAAAGCCAAAGTTAACCGACATAATTTTTTTCATTGTTTGCATTGCCTGCATTGCCTGCATCGTTTGCATTGTTTGCATTGCCTGCATTCACAGTACATTAAAGTATCTGACAAGTGTCAGGTAAAAGGCGAAAACCAGGGTAAACAGGCACATGCAGCCTGCTGCCAGGCCTAGTAGTTTGTCGAACAATTGTTCCTTTCCTGTGATATCCGCCAGGATCTCCGGTTTGGCCTTCGGTTTGGCCTTCTTATAAGTGTTGCGCTGAAGGCTGAAGAGCAGGTTGAGTTTCGGGCTGAAGTAGTGATTGTAAAAGAGCATGAAAAAGAGGGG
>JBAXFZ010000599.1:0-2076 GCA_037139685.1 Bacteroidota bacterium | reverse complement strand
ACCGACGCCATCGTGGAATGTACCGATCTTGAAACCATATCGCGCGAACAACTGCTGCCCGATCATGGCATTGTTGAAATCAAGACGCGAAGCGGAAAAACCCATATCATGGAATTCTGGCGCCATGGTGAATTTCCATACCTGCACGATGGCAAATACATGATGCGCGAGGGGATCGGAAGTTATAAGTTCGACGGTGCCGACGGTGTCGGAATGGTTGAATTCGGTTTCCATGCAGATAAATATAAAGTTTAACCCTGCCATATAACCTGGCTCAGGGCCTAACCCTCATTATGTAACGGAATCCTTCGGTATTGCCATTCCAGGCAATTATTTTTCCAGGGGGAATCGCAAAGAGGCAAAGAAGGCCATTGGCCACAGTGGGCTGGATAAATCACTATGATAAAGTCACTTCACGAAATCAACTCAAAATCCGCCGGCGGCAAGGCCTTGGGTCTGAAGACCCTCAGGGAGCTCGGGTTAAGGGTTCCCGATGCATTTGTCCTCATCCACCCTGACATGACCCTGATCGATGATGAATTGCTGAGAAAGCATTTGTCAGGACTTGGTGACGGTCCAAAGGCCGTAAGATCATCCGCTGTCAGTGAGGATGGGAAATCCGCCTCCTTTGCCGGTCAATTTGAAACCTATCTTGACCTTAATTCCTTTGAAGACATCAAGGATGCCATTGACAAGTGCATCAGGGCAGCTGCGGCCGACCGGGTTAAATCCTATTCAGGGAACCGTTTGTCGGATGCCGACCTGCGGATTTCAGTAATCCTCCAGAACATGGTCGATGCCAGGGTAGCCGGCGTCGTCTTTTCAGCCAACCCGGTCAACAACAGGCGCGACAAGGTTCTTGTAAATGCAGTAGCCGGAAGCGGCGAAAGCCTCGTAAGCGGCATGAAGGATGGCCACCATTACGAAGTCTTCAGAAGCGGTTCCAACATTTTATCCGAGATTGGAAAAAACGGCAGCCTGCTGAATGAAAAACTCCTGCGTGAAATTCTCGAGGGAGCCCGCAGGGCTGAAGAACACCTGGAGCAGCCGGTCGACCTGGAATGGGCAATTGACAGGCATGACCTCCTTCACTGGCTGCAGGTCAGGCCGGTGACCACCTTGAACGCTGTTCACTATAACGAACTGGACACAGTTAAAGGCCCGGGCAATGGAATCTGGACTCTGGGCAACATCGGGGAGATGATGCCCGGTGTGGCAACACCCCTCACCTATTCGGTAACCGCTGAAGCAATTGATTACGGGATGACGCAGCTGGCCGAACGAGCCGGCGCCTTCAGGCTCAAAGACCGGACCTCTCCGCGATATCTCCAGATGTTCTATAACCGTTTATTCATCAACATGAGCAACATGATGGATTATCCAAAGCGGGTGTGGCTCAACAAAACGGAGGATGTTCAATTTGCCATCTGCGGCAAGGCCTTCCCTGGAATGGAAACCATGCCCGAGGGCCTGCTGCCGGTGAGGATGATCAACTTCTTCAGGCAGATGATCACTACAGGCATGGCAGGCAAACACATGGCGGCCCTGAAAAAACTTGAATCCACATACAGGATCGGGGATAGCGGTGACATGCACCAGCTGTATGCCAACCTTGAAAAATCAAGGCTTCCCCTGGGTACAGGGTTTGGGCATCATCTTGCAACCTCAGCACAATCAGGGACCCTCTATTCTACCATCATCCGGATCATGACTGGTGAAAAACGGCGGCCTACTTCTGCCGATCATCACATGGCCACGATGCTCCTGCTTGATATTCCAGACATTGAAAGTGCCGATGCAGTAAAATCGTTAGAAAAATTCGCAAACCTGATCAGAAAGGATAGCCGTTTTTCAGAAAGATTTACCTCAACTGCCCCGGAAGAAGCATTAAGAATGTTACAGCATGATGCCCCTGCAGAAATAACAGGGCAGTTCAGTGCCTTCCTGGAACGCCACGGGCACCGCTGCGTGAGGGAATCGGAATTACGCGAAAAAACATGGGAAGAGAATCCCAGGCAATTGATCCAGTCACTCCAGACACGTGTCAGGCTCGGCGAGATAAGGCATACAACGCAT
>JBAXFZ010000598.1:0-2114 GCA_037139685.1 Bacteroidota bacterium | reverse complement strand
GGATGATCCTGTTTGGTCTGAAAAGCAGTTCAACCTGGCCTTTGGCGCTGTCTCCAAGGTTGATCCGGTACTTGTATTGCTGAACGGATCCCGGGTCGGTAATGCTGTCAATGTAAGAATAATTCAGCGTTGTGTCAATCCGCTGCATCTTCGGAGAACCCGCCATGTTGTTCATGGTCCCGACAAGGAAAACAGAATCGGTAACAGGGTTAAACAACCCGTATTGGGCCGCGTAGATCATGTTGACAATAAAAGTGGTGATGTTGATCGGTTCATTGTTCCACCATGCCGACAATTCAATCATGCCCGGTTTTGGTTTGAATGAGCGGTTTACAGTTTCATTTATTGAATCGTTTATACTGAATTTATATTGATAGACAGCACTTGAATCAAGCTGGTCAAAGAGTGTTGCAGAATAAACAAACCCTGGGCCCTGAACGAGCCTCATCTCTTGAGTTCCATTCAGGATAAGGTAAACATAGTCAGAATCCGGTATGAAAATATGCTGATTGATGGCTTTGGTCATGTTCAAATGGAAAGTAACCGACCAGGTGGTATCGGGTTTTGCGGACAAAGCATCCGATGAGGACAAAAAGATGCAGATCACGGGCACCAGGACCATTATCAGCATGGTTTTCCGGATAATGGCAGAACGAATGAAGGAATTCATAGAATCGTAAATTTAGCTCAGGATTGTCGGGCAAAGATACGAAAATATTGCAGGTCAACTTACCCGTTCAAAGACCAGTGCAGTACGGTTTGTATTATAGATCATCAGGTGATGGGACTTATCGGTTTCATGAAACCGGGTGGTGTAAACCAGGTTGTCGTTCACCCGGTTGGATCCGCCGAATTCAGGTCGGTCGGTATTCAGGATGATCCGGTAATCGCCCGGTTCAGGAACTGAAAATTCATAATCGGGGATGGACTTGCTGACATGAAAGTTAAACACAAAAATAAGATCCTGCCGCTTGAAGATGATGGTTTGATTTTCACCATCCATGTTCAGCTGGTCGCCGAAACCGACGTCGAAAAGCTTGTATGACTTGACCATCGAGATCATCTCACGGTCAAAGGCTGCCAGGAAACGATATTTAAGGTCAGGGTTTGCAAGCAGTGACCATTGCCGCCTGGCGTATTGAAAACTCCAGTTGTTTCCTTCACGGGGGAAGTCAACCCAGTCGGGGTGTCCGAATTCATTGCCGATGAAGTTCAGGTAAGCCTGTCCGCCAAGCCCGATGGTAATCAGCCTGATCATTTTATGCAGGGCGATGCCACGATCGATCACGTAACTCTCATCTTTGCGGCTCATTTTAAAATAGATTTCGCTCTGCATCAGCCTGAAGGCAATGGTTTGATCGCCAACCAGCGCCTGGTCGTGCGATTCGCAATAGGCTACAGTTTTGACATCGGGCAGGCGGTCGGTCATGACCGACCATAACTCGTGGATGTCCCACTCTTCATCTTTCTTTTCCTTCAATACCTTGATCCAGTAATCGGGAATGGCCATGGCCAGCCGGTAATCGAACCCGATGCCGCCTTCGCGGATGGGGCGGCAAAGACCGGGCATGCCGCTTACATCCTCGGCTATGGTCACGGCATGTGGTTTGACTTTGTGCGTCAGGGTATTGGCCAGTTGCATGTAGGTCAATGCATCCCACTCCACGCCATCCTTAAAATAGCCATCACGATCCCATACTTCACGGTATCCGTGGTCAAAATACATCATGGAGGTAACCCCGTCAAAACGAAAACCATCGAAATGAAACTCCTTCAGCCAGTATTTTAAATTGGATAACAGGAATTGCAACACTTCCCGTTTGCCATAGTTGAAACATTTTGAATCCCAGTGAGGGTGATTCCCGCGTTCGCCGGGATGAAAATACTGATCGTCCGAACCGTCAAACTGGTTGAGGCCTTCCATCGTATTCTTGGCGGAATGGGAATGGACAACGTCCATCAGCACTGCAATGCCCTGCTCATGCGCCTTTTTGATCAGGTATTTCAATTCTTCAGGCGTTCCGAACCGTGAAGAAACAGCAAAGAAATTTGTTACATGATAACCAAACGAACCATAATAAGGATGCTCGGCTATTGCCATCAGCTGGATGGTG
>JBAXFZ010000597.1:0-2114 GCA_037139685.1 Bacteroidota bacterium | reverse complement strand
CAGGACAGGGAGGCAACCGTCTCGATTCGGTATTCATCAGCAACCCGGAGGCCGGGAAAACCATTGGCAGGTACCCAAACGGTATGGGGGCTTTTACCTATATGATGCCCACTCCTGAAGCCTGCAACCTCTTCGGGACCACCCCTGAAACCGGTATGCTGATCTACCCGAATCCGGCCCGGGACAAGGTTTATATTGAATTTAGAAACATGAACCAGGCGGTCACGCTGGAGATATTCAATATCAGCGGGAAACTGGTCAGTACAAAACACATCAGTTCCGGTGCCGCCATGATCCCTGCTCTTTCGGTGGAAACAGATATAACGGGGCTTGCATCCGGGATCTGGTATATCCGGGCTACAGGAAACGATAAGGTAATAACAAAGGCTTTCGCGATTTATTGATCTTTAAATGAAAACTATTATGATGACAAAAAAAACAGCAGCAACATGGATACTCCTTTTCATGGCGGTGAGCATCTCCCTTAATTTCACCGGCTGCAAGAAGGAGGCCGGGGAGGGGGGAACATCATCCATTTCAGGGAAGGTTTACGCCAGGGATTATAACGCCACCTTTACCGTACTCCAGGGGGAATATTATGCACCTGATATGTATGTATATATCATATACGGCGATGAAAAGGATTACGGGAACAAGATCCGGACAAGCTACGACGGAACCTATGAATTCAAATACCTCCGTCCCGGAAATTACAAGGTCTATTGCTTTTCAAAAGATTCCTTACTGCAAACCAATGCCGAAATCGGGATCATGAAAGAGGTAACCATCAAGAAACAATACCAGGAGGTAACTGTGCCCGATATCACCATTTTTACAGTCAACGGAAAAAATTAATACCGCAATGTGAAACATCGATAATTACAATTTTCATGCGTTTAGCGGCCGATAATTAATGAATATTCCACATGGTCAAAAAAATAAATATTATCCTATGAAAAACCGGGTTATTGCAGCAACAGGAATCATGATTCTCCTCCTCCCCGGCCTGATAATTGCCGGAAAACAGGAGCGAAAACATAAAGTAAAATCAGCAACCACCACCACCACGGTCTATGAGAATGGGAAAGCCTCTTCATCGAAGGACTCTTACGAGGAATTCGACAGGAACGGGAACACCACCCTGTCGATCGGGTATGGAAAAGACGGGACAGTCCTTCACAAGGAGACCACCGTTTACGACAAGGCAGGTAACGTAACCGAGGAGGTAGTAACAGACACAAAAGAGAACAAAAGTTACCGGATGACATACACCTACACGGTGATCAAGGATAAAACCCTGCTTGCCGAAGAATCGGAATTCACCTCGGCAGGAACCCTTAAAAAGAAAACGGTCTATACTTACAATGCTTCAAAAAAGAAGGCGACCGAAACCGTAACGGATGGGACAGGCCAGCCTGTTAAAAAGGTTATCTATAGCTATAACTCGAGGGACCTGAAATCGCATAAACAGGTGATCGGCAAAACAAATATGCCGGAGTCGGCAAAAGATTACCAGTATGAATACTATTGATAAGGCATTTCATGGACAAGTTGATTCGTGATATTACCAGCAGGTACCAGCCGGTTTCGCTGGATGAGATGGACAGCGTGAAGTTGCTTGACAGGGTTGAGACAAAATTCATCTTCAACCTTGAAAAGCTACCCGCCCTGCTCTCCCTGATGGAACCTGGATACAGGATACTGGAAATTGCCGGGAACCGGATTCATGCCTATGATACGCTCTATTTTGACACCCCCGGGCTGAATCTTTACAGACTCCACTACCAGGGAAAACTGAACCGTTACAAGATCCGCTTCAGGCGATATTGCGACTCGGAGCTGTTCTTCTTTGAAATCAAATTCAAGAACAATAAGGGCAGGACGATCAAAAGAAGGGTCAAACATCCGGGTTTTTCGAAGGTTATCGAAGGGAAGGCTGAAAAGCTGATGAGGGAATGCACCCCGATTGACCCGGCCTCGCTTGTGCCGGTGCTGGAGACCCGTTACAACAGGATGACCTTTGTAAACCATGACCTGACGGAACGAATTACCCTCGATACCGGGCTGGCATTTTGCAACAACGGGAAAGAGATGGCCATGGCCCGACTTTGTAT
>JBAXFZ010000596.1:0-2116 GCA_037139685.1 Bacteroidota bacterium | reverse complement strand
AGAAGAATCTATGGAATCATCAGATAACGCATTAGTTGAGAATTCATCAACCCGACCAACCACACCCTCAACAGGTGATGGCAACTTTAAACTTGTTAATCGATCAAAAACGCTAGGCCAATCCCGATATGCCCTCGTTTCACGATTGACTGAAATCGGAGTCACAGAGGAGCAACTCAATAGGCTTGTAACAAATTTATCAACAATTGAATCTACGACTCAAGGATTACCCGTACAGAGAGAGACAAGACAATTGCTCGAAGCAATGTTTTCTTCCTTAAGTGACAACGATGTCTTGCAAATAAGCTATAAATATGATCGAGAGCAGCAATTTCTTAGAGAGGCCATCCAATTGAGAGAATTTGTTGAAGTACTATCTGGTCAGTATAATATTACCACTACCTATGAGAAGGCGAAAATCATCCTTGATCAATTTGGGCAGGATGGTGCGATTTGTCGGTTGATGGATGTAGGTGCAAGCAATCGAGGTGTCGGCAGACTTGTTCGGGCGATTGAAGGTGCAAACAATGCCGGCTACTCTGTTGATTCTTACATAAAATATTATTATCGATAATATGTGATAAATTAATTTAATTTTGAACGAGGCCATATGTCTCAACTGTCTTTGAATGATTTTACGAACGATGACGCACATAATCCCCTAAAGTTACTTGGGATAGAAACGTGGTTGTTGAAAAGTATTAAAAAAGCTGATATTAAAAGGTTTTTGGTTGATATGAAAAAGATATTAGGTAAATATCACCATCCTGATAATTTTCAGAATCAAGATGAGAAAAACATGCATCAAGCCTACTACAGTAGGGTGACCTCATCGATTGATATGCTTCTTTCCGATGGTTATCAACTGGAAAAGTCATTAGCGGAAATGCAACCCAAAGAACAAAATGAATTGGACCAAATTAAGTCAAAAATGAATGTTCAAACGCTGACAATAAGTAAATTGAACCTCGAGTTGGGTGAATTGCGCAAGTATGAACAGAGTGCAGCCAACCGAATAAAGCTTCACTACCAACTTTACAACCGGCTCATGAGATTAAATCAAATTCTGATAAAGCAAAAAAAATCAATACAGCTTGAAGAATTGACATCCAAAAAAATGAAATTCTACACGTGGAAATATTTATATGAGATCAATAGGCCAAAAAAATTGTCATCAGGAGTTATATCTCTCTTGGCTGATCCTTCTTCAACGCAGCAACAGGTTGTCGCAAGAGAGCTGAAGTTCATCGAATTCCTCAAAAATATCTGTTCTGCAGAATTGAATGATTTTACTGAAAAGCGCATCCAAGCAAGAGCGCCCAACGAAGCAATCATAGTTAATGATGTATCTAAGATTAATTTAGACAAATCACCTTTTTTCCATGCACTTGGATCATTACCGCTTATATCTATTGATCCAATCAATACTTTAAGTCCGGCCAATACTTTTAACGATCCATTCAGGAATGGGCCAAAATTTCATAGTTACCATCCAAACATTGATACTATAAACGAACTTTTAATGCCTCCTATTTCATTTGGAAACGGTGACGCATTAACTCTTGGGAATAAATTTCATCTGCTCCCCATTATAATCCCATTCTTGCCATTATTGGTTGTTAAGAAGGTTAGCAATGACAAGGATGTATTTGCCGCAGCGCTTATTGTTGTTCCTGTAAGTATTGATTAATTACCCCTTGATGATTCTATCCTGCTCTCCAGAAATATAACGGCAATGGCGACCACTATTTATTGGATTCACTGCGTTTGGTGACTGCTGGCGGGCCCGTCATTTATGCGCTGGGAATTAACAGTGATTGAGAAGTATTATTGTCCGATGCAATTACTGTTTCCCAGAAATGTATCCAAAGGTTACACGCTGGATTGACTCGCACGGCATGGTAGTACTCCCTCATGGAATCGTGGTTGAAGAACCCCCGGGGCATGGGGCGTCCCGGTCCTTCCATCTCGTAGCTGACTTCCAGGGGCTCGGGGCAGTTGGGGGCGTAGGCGAGCAGAATGTGGCAGGTTCGGGCGCCTGACTGGACGGCCCGCACGGCGGCCTCCCTGGCGGCGTAGGAGCCGATGCGGTCGATGTGGGTGAGGTGCTTGCCGC
>JBAXFZ010000595.1:0-2119 GCA_037139685.1 Bacteroidota bacterium | reverse complement strand
AAAGATTCAATGATGGTAAACGATAATCCCTGGATCCAGAAAAAATCGGCCTATTCTCAATACAATTTCCTGGGTAAGCTCCTGTTTCAACCCGGTTCAAAATGCCGTTACCTTTTAAATGTTCAATACTCGAACTCAAGCGACATACCCCGGTACGACCGTCTTACCGAAATGACCGGTGGCAAACTGTCATATGCTGAGTGGTATTACGGGCCCCAGACCCGTTTGCTGGCTTCACTGAAGGCCGAGTATAACGTAAATGCAGTGGCCTTTGATCATGCATCTGTAATCATTGCGATGCAGAATGTTCAGGAAGACCGCATTCAGCGCAGTTTCGGGAGTTCAAAAAAGAAATTCAACCTTGAAACCGTTGGCGTTTATTCTATGAATGCCGATTTCGAAAAAAAGCTCTTTTCGAACGACAATCTCCGTTACGGGATTGAAGTGCAGGCAGATCGTGTTACATCGAAGGCCTGCAACGAAAATATAAATACAAATGCAAGGACTTACGACAGGGCAACACGGTTTCCGGATGATAAAGCCAATATGATATACTTGTCGGCTTTTGCTTCAAATACCTGGAAAATCGGAGGTTCGTTAGCCTTTTCGCAGGGCATCCGTTTCAACTATGTTACCCTGAATGCTGCTTATTCAGATACAATGGTGAAACTTACACCAATCCCTTTCAATCCGATCATCTCCCAGAAAAATGGCGCCATGAACGGATACCTGGGGCTGGTTGCAACTCCCGGAAATGACTGGAAATTCTCACTTGTGGGATCCACCGGTTTCAGGGCTCCCAATATTGATGATATCACAAAGCTGAATGTTGTTACCGGTTCAACCATCATCGTGCCCAATCCTGACCTGAAACCCGAGAATGTCTACAATATTGAGCTTTCAATTGCCAAGACAATTCTGGAAAAAGTCCATATTGAAGGAACCGCCTATTATACTTACATGAAAAATGCCCAGGTTGTTGCCCCGGTCATGTACAATGGGAAAGATTCAATGAATGTCGACGGAGTTATGTGCCGGACGCTCGGTCTCACAAATACCGGGCACGCCTATATCTGCGGGTTCCAGGGGAGCCTGCTTGCTCAGGTAACGCGTACGTTTTCAATATTAAGCAATTTTACATATACCTATGGCTATGACCAAACCGGGAAACTGCCCCTCGACCACATTCCACCTGTATTCGGTATGTCATCCTTCAGGCTTGAACTGAAGAAGTTTAAAGGAAATTTCTATGTCATGTACAACGGATGGAAGCGGATAAGCCAGTACAGTGCGAGCGGTGAAGACAACGAAACCTACGCCACGCCTTACGGAATGCCATCCTGGTACACCCTTAACCTGAAATTAAGCTACCAGATTGAGCGCCATGTGAATGTTGAAATTGGTATGGAAAATATGCTGGATGAACATTACAGGAAGTTCTCCTCAGGCATCAGCAGCCCCGGGCGCAACATTATCGTGGCTTTGCGTGCCAATCTCTGATAACCTCCGGTGTATGGCGAGCACCTGCGGAATGACCAGTTCAGTGCCGTCATTGCGGATAACAAAATCGGATAACCTCGATTTTTCCGCATCGTCAAGTTGAAACTGCATCCGTCGCTGAACTGAATGGCCATCGATTTTGTCTCTTTTAATGACACGGTCGATGGCCATTTCTTTAGGACAGGAGGTATTAATAATGAAATCGAATTCGCCGGCTACGTTGCTTTCGAATATGATGGCAGCCTCCTGTACGACATATGGTTTTGAATCGTGGAGCAGCGCCCAGTGGCGAAAATCGATCATTACCCTTGGATGGAGGATCGAATTAAGTATCTGAAGTGCAATCGGGTCGGTGAAAACGATAGTGGCCAGCGACCGGCGGTTGATCTCCTGGTTGTTTGTCAGTATGCCGTAGCCAAACTGCTTCAGTATCTCATTTTTAACCAACGGATCATCCAAAAATTTCTTGGATTCTTCATCCGCATGATAGACCGGGATTCCAAGTGTCGAGAAAATTCCGGATATCATGGTTTTTCCGCTGCCTATGTTCCCCGTTAGCCCGATTTTAAGCATCTGTCAGTGTTTTCTGAAATTAGGGTTGTTGGGATCGATATGTTTT
>JBAXFZ010000594.1:0-2121 GCA_037139685.1 Bacteroidota bacterium | reverse complement strand
TACCAACGAGATCGGTACCGACGAAATCCTTATACACCTGAGCGGGAAGGGAATCGGGGAAGAGAAGGAGAAGGATATCCGTGACCATTTCCGTGCAAAACTGCGCGTTGCGCCCCTTATATCCTTTGTTTCAGAGAACGAAATCCAGAAAATGCAGCTTCCCGAATCCAGCCGCAAAGCGGTGAAATTCATCGATAACCGTGAGAAAAACGGGAATATTACCTGATGACGCTCTTACCGCCGATATAGGTCGTTATTACTTTAACCGCAGGGATTTGACCTGCCGGCACCTTCATGATATCCTGGTCCAGGATGACAAAATCGGCATCCTTTCCAACCTCGAGGCTTCCTTTAACATTTTCAAGGAAATCGGCCCTGGCCGCCCATATTGTGACCGACCGCAGGGCCTCTTCGCGCGAGAGGGCATCTTCAGGCCGGAATCCTCCCCCGGGGTAACCCTTTGCATCCTGGCGGGAAACCGCTGCATAAAAGGTCAGCAGGGGCGAGATATGCTCGATCGGGAAATCGGTTCCGTTTGCAATCCAGCCATTCTGGTTCATAAGCGTTTTATAGGCATAGGCTCCCCTGAGCCGCACGGCACCGAGCCGGCGCTCGGCCCAGTACATGTCAGAGGTGGCATGCGTGGCCTGAACGGAAGGAATTACCGAATAGTCGCCGAACAGGTGAACATCTGCAGGATCCACGACCTGGGCATGCTCGATCCTCCAGCGCAGGTCGTTTTTGCCTTTCAGCCACCTGCCATAAATCTCCAGTACCATCCTGCTCGCCTCATCGCCAATGCAGTGGGTGTTAACCTGGTAACCATGGCCGAAGGCAAGTTTGCATAACCGGTTTATCGAATCGAGGGAGGTTACCACGATCCCTGAGGTTGCAGGGGCATCGCTGTATGGCGCTTTTAGCCTTGCCGTGCGGCTTCCCAGGCTCCCGTCGGCATATAGTTTAATGGACCTGACATCGAGCTTGCCTGACCTGTATGGCCCCTTCATTAGAAATTCATTAATGTTCCTGGCATTTGGCGTAAGCATGGCATAAACATGCATCTTCAGGTCGCCGCTGCGCTGCATCGCGTCGATTGTCATCACCTGGTCGTAATCAAGACCGGCATCGCTCACACAGGTGAGCCCGGCTGCAAAACAGTCCCCTTCGGCCCTCTTCAGGAGGCTCAGGAGTTCTCCGTCCTTCGGGCGCGGAACAGTCTCGCGCATCAGGTCGGCTGCCGTTTCACTTAAAATGCCGGTCATACGTCCATTTTTCATCTCAACCTGACCATCCCCGAACTGGTGCTTTGTGCCGATCCCGGCCAGCTGCAGGGCTGCCTGGTTGGCCAGCACCACGTGGCCGTCAATCCTGATGAGCATAACCGGGGTGGCCGGGTACAATTCATTGAGGAGGCTGTTATCGGGGAACTCCCGGTTTTTCCATAAATTCTGGTCCCACCCGCGACCGACAAGCCACTTCCCGGGTTTCGGAGCTGCGGCCTTTTTGAGACGCTCCATCACCTCGGCAAAAGAGGCGGCCCCGTTAAGGTCGGCATATTGCAATCCGAGCGCATAACCGACAAAATGGCAATGGGCGTCGATAAAACCCGGATAGATGGATTTTCCTTTTAAATCGATCGTTATTGTCGCCCGGTAGCTTTCCACGATATTTTTCGTGGTACCGACGGCTAAAATCTTTCCATCCCTCACTGCCATGGCTTCGGCACAGGAGTTGACCCGGTCGGCAGTGTAAATAACACCATTTGTGACGATTAAGTCCGTTTTCTCCTTCTTTTGCATACAGCCGCCGAGTAAAATAAATGTCACCAATAAAAAAGCCAAAGTAAAATTTCTCATTTTAAGATATTGGTTTAATGATTGTTCTCCAAAAATAAAAACTATTTTTCACAGGACTTGACTTTTATTAAAATGATTTACTATTTTTGTGTCATACTAATCTTAATATAATAAATGAAATATAAATCTATCAATCCTAGATTTATCATTGTTTTCTCTGTTATTCTTGTTGCAGCCCTTATCAGGCTGCTGCCGCATTGGCCAAACTTTACGCCGATTGCAGCCATGGCTCTTTTTGCTGGTACCTATTTCGACAGAAAGCAAT
>JBAXFZ010000593.1:0-2131 GCA_037139685.1 Bacteroidota bacterium | reverse complement strand
CTCCCTCAGCAGAAAGATAGGCAGCCGTGAGATCTGCTTTGGCCTGGATCAGCATGGCCGGCACCGGAGCCGGGTCGTCGGAAGCATAGATCGCCCCGTTGACAATGATGGCTGGTGGAAAACCCGTTACAGAAGAACGGAGGCCGGGGTAAATCCCGACATCGAGATTGTGAATCTCGCTAAATCCTGCATTGTTGCTGATTCCCAGCCCGGTAAGAATTCCAAACCGGTCAGCGGTTCCAAGAACCACCGGAGGGGGGCTGACTGTGCTGTTTGTACTGAAACTCCATACATAATTGACCGGAAGCGGACTTCCCGACGTGTTCATCGCTCCGGTTGTAATGGTTGCAGTGTAAGTGGCAGTCGGTGATAAATTTGCCGAAGGTTTAAATGAGGCGGTTGTTCCCGAGTATGCTACGATTCCCGCCACCGGCATTGTTCCCAGGTTCAGTGTGAAGGTTACTGAATTAATTGTCAGCGGGTCCATTGCTTCACTGAAAGTGGCGGTAACCGTTTTAGTTAGCGGTACATGAGTTGCGTTGCTTGCCGGATCGGTTAACATTATCTCCGGGCTGCTCCCGGAGCCGGTGGTGAAGGTCCATATATAGTCGTTTCCAAGTGGCGTTCCTGCTATATTCTTTGCCCCGGTGGTTATTGTACCAGTATAAACCGTGTTTGGGATAAAGGTGGCTGACGGGATAAATGAAGCAACCGCACCGGCAGATGATATTGTTCCGGGAACAGTAATTGCCCCCTGCCTGATTGTAAAAGTCGAGGCGTTGATTGTTAGCGGATCCATCGGCTCATTGAAGGTTGCCGTGACCATTTTATGCAGGCCGACCCCTGTGGCGTTTGATGCCGGGTCGGTTGCCAGGATGGCTGGCCCCTTGGCGGAGCCGGTAGTAAATGACCAGATGTAATTGTTTGCCAAGGGTGTTCCTGCGAGGTTCTTGGCCCCGGTTGTAATAGTCGCGGTATATACCGTATTGGTATTAAGTGCTGTCGCGGGATTAAAAAAGGCGGTTGAGCCAACACAGGATACTGAGCCCGCTACGATCGTGATCCCCTGTCGTATCGTGAATGTTGCTGATGTGATCGTCAGCGGGGCCATTGCCTCACTAAAGGTGGCTGAGACTATTTTATTCAGGATGACACCTGCAGCATTGCTTCCCGGGTCGGTGGAGATCACGGTTGGAGCTGTAACCGATCCTGTCGTGAAGCTCCATGAATAATCATTTTCAAGTGGGTTACCGGATCCATTCCTGGCACCGGTGGTTATGGTGGCAATATAGGAAGTGCCTGATACCAGAGGGCTTGCCGGTGTGAAGAATGCCGTTGCTCCTGAACAGGCAAGGGATCCTGCAATGACCGCTGCGCCATGCCTGACGATAAATGTTGCTGCTGTCAGGGTTAATGGATCCATGGGCATGCTGAAGGTTACCGAAATAATTTTATTCAGGAATACTCCCGTGGCAAGGTCGGGCGGATCGGTTGATATCACTGCGGGGGAAAGTGTCGTGCCGGTGCTGAAGGTCCATACGTGTCCCGACTGCAGGGCATTTCCAGTCAAATCTTTAACCGATGTTGCTACCTTCCCCGTATAGGTTGTATTTGCAGTCAGCGGCACCGCAGGGACAAAATGAATGGCAGCAGTTGCCTCATCGTAAGTAAGGGTCCCCGGTATCCTGGCAGCCCCTGTTAAGATAAAGGATTGCTGGGTTATGGTTGCAGGATTCATTTTTTCATTAAATATTATCGTAACAACCTGGCTCAGTGGCACATCAATTGCGCCATCTGCAGGATCTGTCGATTTGACAACCGGGCATACACCAACGGTTTCATTGAAATTATCCTTCTTGCAACCGGCCAAGAAAACAGCCAGTAGTAATATGATGGATGCTAACAGAGTTTTTGTTTTCATTACAGAAATTTTTATTAATTGTGAAAATATGCGGCGGGAGATTTTCCTCCGTTGTTTTGCAAGGAATAAGTGATGTCAACATATCTGCTGAAGGGGATGCCATTGAAGACGATACGTCGCGATTTCCCCCTGCTACGACTCGTCCCTGGTTGCCCGTATCAGGCCAATTCCGGAGGTAAAAAAAACAATACCGAGTATCCCGAAAATGAT
>JBAXFZ010000592.1:0-2132 GCA_037139685.1 Bacteroidota bacterium | reverse complement strand
GTAAGCGCCCAGAAACCCTCAGTACTCACGGGTTACGTGAACCCGTTCATAGGAACCGGGGGTCACGGCCATACCTACCCGGGGGCAAGCGTCCCATTTGGAATGGTCCAGCTCAGCCCCGATACCCGGCTCGACGGCTGGGACGGCTGCTCGGCTTACCACACGAGCGACAGCGTGGTATATGGCTTCAGCCATACCCACCTGAGCGGAACAGGTTGCTCCGACTATGGCGACATCCTGTTTATGCCGGTTGCCGGAGAGGTCAATTTGAAAAACTATGGATATGCATCTCCATTCAGTAAAAAGGATGAATCTGCCACCCCGGGATATTACCGTGTTGATCATTTAAAAGGAGGGATCAGCGCTGAGCTCACTGCAACTGCCAGGGCCGGATTTCACCGTTACGCATTCCCTGCAACGGATAATGCAAATATTGTGATCGACCTTAAACACCGTGATAAGGTGCTTGAGTCGGGAATTAAAATTTCCGGCCCCGACGAGGTGGAGGGTTTCCGCGTTTCGCAGGCCTGGGCCGCGAAGCAGATGATTTATTTTGCAGCAAAGTTTTCCCGTCCGTTCAAAACCCACACGGTCTCCACCGGCGACCGTATGTCGACTGAAGTGACCGAGGCAAGCGGAGATGATATCAAGGCTTTTTTCACCTTTTCAACCTCTCCGGATGAAAAGATTATGGTAAAGGTTGGCATTTCAGGGGTCAGCATCGAGGGTGCGAGAAAAAACCTGGAAGCTGAAATTGCAGGCTGGGACTTTGACAAGATAGCCAGCCAGGCCACCTCCGACTGGAACCGGGAGCTGGGAAAGATAAAAGTTGAAGACGGCACACACGACCAGCAGGTGATATTCTACACCGCACTTTATCATACCCTGCTTCAGCCAAATATTTACAATGATGTGGATGGAAATTACAGGGGACGTGATCTGAAGGTCCACAAGACGGATGGGTTTTATTATTCCACCGTTTTTTCGCTGTGGGACACCTACCGCGCGGCAAACCCATTGTACACGCTGGTTGAGCCAAAGCGGGTAAATGATTTCATCAACACCTTCCTCCGCCAGTACGACGAAGGAGGAATGCTGCCGGTTTGGGAGCTGTCGGGAAACGAAACAGGCTGCATGATCGGCTATCATGCCGTCCCGGTCATTGCCGACGCCTGGCTGAAGGGTATCCGCGGTTTCGACAGCATAAAGGCCCTTCAGGCGATGAAGCACAGTGCCGAACAGGATCATCTCGGGCTCAAATATTACAAAACGAAGGGATACATTCCCGCCGACCGTGAAGGAGAATCTGTTTCAAAAACCCTGGAATATGCCTATGATGACTGGTGCATTGCCATGATGGCCAAATCACTCAACAAACCGGATGACTACAAAGCCTACCTGGTCCGTTCCCAGAATTACAAGAATCTCTTTGACCGGATTACCGGGTTCCTGCGGGCAAAGTCAAATGAAACCTGGTTCACCCCGTTCGACCCGAGCGAGGTTAACTTCAATTACACCGAAGCCAATTGCTGGCAATACACCTTTTACGCACCCCATGACCTTGGCGGGCTTATTAACCTTATGGGCGGCCGCAACAATTTCAAATGGAAACTTGACGAACTGTTTTCTGCTGAGTCGAAGACCACCGGGCGAAACCAAGCCGATATCAGCGGGCTTATCGGACAGTATGCGCATGGAAATGAACCCAGCCACCATATGGCATACCTTTATGACTACACCGGAACTCCCTGGGAAACCCAGAAGCTTGTGCATCGCATCTGCAGCGAATTTTACAGGAACAATCCTGATGGTCTGATCGGCAACGAAGATTGCGGCCAGATGTCGGCATGGTATGTGCTTAGTGCCATGGGTTTTTACCCTGTAACACCCGCTTCCGGAGTATATGAAATCGGCACCCCTGTTTTTCCAAAGGCAGCTATTACCCTAAAAGACGGGAAGAGTTTCGTCATCAGGGCCAACGGTGTTAGCGACCAGAATTTCTATATACAGTCGGCAAGCCTGAACGGCAAGCCTTACACAAAATGCTACATCAGCCATGCCGACATTGTCAGGGGCGGTGAGTTGGTGTTCAATATGGGACCGGAACCTAACAAAGCCTGGGGCAACGGGTA
>JBAXFZ010000591.1:0-2140 GCA_037139685.1 Bacteroidota bacterium | reverse complement strand
CGGGGCGTGAAGCCCGGTCCTTTCCGCTACCGCGTGGAACTCGAAACTGCCAAAGACCAGTGGACCACCATTCTCGACCGCAGCCAAAGCGCCGAAGACCTGCTGATCGACTACCGTGAGTGCAAGCCTACAACAGGTACTCGAGCGCGTCTGGTCATAATTGGCTGGCCTAAAGGCATAACGCCCGGTGTGGCGGAGTTCACCGTTTTTGGGGAAACGGTCATTACCAAATAACACTACGTTGAAAAATGAAAATCTAATAAGAACAATCATGAAACACACACTCATCCTCCTTACCGCCCTACTGCTCGAGTCGTTGACCTCACTGCACGTTGCTGGTCAAAACATGGACGCTACTGACACCCTGTTACCTTCCTGGGAGTTTAATAATCGAAATAATTTTGAGGGATGGACTGTTCCCACACCTTTGGGTGGAACCGTGGAGGCAGGAGCTCTTTGGATAAAACCCGCAGGATACAAACCCGAAGGCACACCCGCAGGCACAGTTAAGTCAGATAAGCCGGTACCGAATAGTTTAAAAAATTCGGGATGGACCTGGAAACCTTATGAAATTGTTTCTCCACCCGATATCCAGTGCCCCAGTGAACGGGCCAAGAAACTTCAGCTACGTCTCCTGAACCTTTCGCCTGAGACCGATGGATATATTTATTGGAGAACAAGTGAGGAGCCTGAAAAATGGCTCGGGCCGGTCAGGTTTACAATGAACCCCTATAATAATAACTGGCAGGATGTTACCTGCCATCTGGATGACATTGAGTGGGAAGGAAGATTGAACCAAATGCGTCTTTGCATCGGGAGAAAAGGAGTTGCAGGTGATATCTTTATAGATCGGATCATGCTGAAAAATGGTTCAAAGCGCGTCAAACCAGACCGTCCGACTATTCTCGGAAAGAATGGCGTTCCCCGGATAAAAGTTCCCGGCCTAAGTCAGGAGAGCATTGATGCTGCGTATGCTGTTCTAAACGACGCTGTTGTTTATGATCAGTTACCAATTAATGGATTTCCGTACCCATTTCTCGCTCCGGGAGCCGACGGTGCCGGCTACGGCAAAAGTTGGTGGGTAATGGATGGTGCTTTAGGAATTATGCCTTTGGTGTGGACGGACCCTTCTTTCGCGATTCGTGCTATTGAAGGATATATGCATATACAGGGAATGAACCCGGATGGCCGGTTTACTCACGGAGGAAATGTTGCAATGCGGGGTCTGCCTGGTGACATGGATGGCATTCCAATATATTTTGAATCTGCTTCAGCAATTGCACGGATAAGCACAGATAAAATATTCGTGGAAACCGTTTACCGTTCGATGCGCCGTTATCTTGATTGGTGGCTCTCACCAGTCAAACTCGACAAGACAACAGGATTAGTAAGTGGATGGTTCGAAGAGAGTTTCAGCCCCCCTCAAATGTGGGCTCCCGGCTTGGCGCTTCAGGTCGATCTGAACGTGGCGCTTGCCGTTGGTGCCGACCTGACCAGAGCCATGGCAGAAAGACTTGGATATACTGATGATGCACTTAAACTGGAACATCAACGTGATGGATTAATTAAAGCCATAAACACGACACTCTGGAGTGAAAAGGAACAGTGTTACCTTAATTTCGACATTAAAACAGGGATGCACGAGAAAATGCTCAGTAGCTGTATGTTTAATTGTTTCAGATTGCAGATAGCACCCCCGGAACGTCGTGAAGCTATGATAAAACGGTTGATTGACCCCGACGAATTTGGTTGGGGAAAAATTCCGTCGTTAACTTCTGTTTCCCGGAAGGACAAAGATAATTTCACTGTTGCCCGTGGTAACTATTCTGGTCTTACATCATATCAAGGGATGGTTTGGACATTTCGAAATATTCCTATTATTCAGGGACTCAGAGATATTGGCCGTCATGATCTTGCTGCTGAACTCTGCTGGAATACCCTGCGTGCATTCGATCAGAATTACGCTGAATTTCTTGACCCCAATGATGGTTCAGCACAAGGGGTAAAACGCTACACGTTTACGGCGGCCCAATGGATACAATGCCTTATTGAACAGCTTTTTGGTGTGACTTATGATGCCGGAAGGAAAACGCTGACCTGTTTTCCTCATGTTCCGGTCGGATTACACGGACAAACACTC
>JBAXFZ010000590.1:0-2143 GCA_037139685.1 Bacteroidota bacterium | reverse complement strand
ATACAAGAAACATTGGCATCATGGCGCACATCGACGCGGGTAAAACCACGACGACGGAGCGTATCTTGTATTATACCGGGGCTAACTATAAACTCGGCGAGGTTCATGACGGGACCGCCACGATGGACTGGATGGTGCAGGAGCAGGAACGCGGTATTACAATTACCTCCGCCGCCACCACCGTTTATTGGGATTGCAACAACGAAAACTACCGTATCAACATCATCGATACCCCTGGTCACGTTGATTTTACCGTTGAAGTTGAACGTTCGCTGCGTGTTCTCGACGGCGCTGTTGCCATTTTCTGTGCAGTAGGCGGTGTTGAACCTCAGTCTGAAACAGTCTGGAGACAGGCCAACAAGTATAATGTTCCTCGGATCAGTTTTATAAACAAGATGGATCGCACAGGTGCCGATTTTGCACATGTTATTGAGCAGATCCGTGAAAAACTTGGTGCTACCCCGGTTCCTGTTCAGCTGCCTATCGGCGCAGAAGAGGAATTTACTGGCATTATCGATTTGATTGCCGACAAAGCCTTTGGTTGGGATGAATCCACCCTGGGACGCGAATACTTTGAGATCCCTATCCCCTCCGACATGAAGGAGATGGCTCATGAATACAGGATGCGCCTTATCGAAGGAGCCGCCGAGGAGAGTGATGTCCTGCTTCACAAGTTCATGGAAGATCCCAATTCAATTACTCCTGAAGAAATTATTTCAGAGATCCGCAAGGCTACCATTCTTGGTAAAATCACCCCGGTCCTTTGCGGAGCCTCCTTCAAAAACAAAGGCGTTCAGCTGCTTATTGATGCTGTCGTGAATTTCCTGCCTTCTCCTTACGATATGCCTGCCATCCTGGGTGTCAACCCCTTCAGCGGCAAGGACGAGGTTCGCCATCCCGATCCCAATGAGCCCTTTACCGCACTGGCATTTAAAATTGCCACCGATCCGTTTGTAGGAAGAATCGCATTTTTCCGCGTATATTCAGGCCAGCTTGAGGCCGGTGAACAGGTTTTAAACACCCGCACCGACAAGAAAGAAAGGCTTCTCCGCATCATGCTCATGCATGCCAACAAGCAGAACCCGCTGAAACATATTGAAGCCGGTGAAATCGCTGCTGCAGTTGGTTTTAAAGATATCCGCACGGGTGATACCCTTTGTGATCTCAAACATCCGCTGGTTCTCATGCCTATGGCATTCCCCGAACCTGTTATCAATATGGCTGTTGAGCCCAAAACACAGGACGATGTTGAGAAATTATCCATTGCCTTGCATAAGCTTACAGAAGAAGATCCCACTTTCCAGGTTCGGGTTGACAACGAAACCGGTCAGACCCTGATCAGCGGGATGGGCGAACTGCATCTTGACATTATAGCCGACCGCCTGCGCCGCGAATTCAACATTGAAGTGAGCCGCGGCAACCCGCAGGTAGCTTACAAGGAGGCCATCATCAATACAGTATTGCATCACGAAGTTTACAAAAAACAAACCGGCGGTAAAGGACGGTTTGCTGACTTGGTTATCGAAGTCGGTCCTGCCGACAGCGGTATCAAGGGTTTGCAGTTCATTAACGATATCAAGGGCGGAAATATTCCCAAGGAATTCATTCCTGCCATTGAAAAGGGGTTGAAGGCAGCCATGACCAACGGACCTATCGTCGGATTCCCGATGGACAGTGTCAAGGTTCGTTTGATCGACGGTTCTTACCACAGTGTTGATTCCGATCAGCTTTCATTCCAGGTTGCTGCCGGCATCGCCTTCAAGGAGGCAAGCAGGAAAGCCAAAGTGGTGATCATGGAGCCGATCATGAAATTTGAAATCATTACACCCAGCGAATATATGGGTGAGGTAACAGGCGATATTACAAAACGTCGCGGCCAGGTGGAAGAGGTTGAATCACGCATTGGTAACCAGGTGATTCGCGGTCGTGTTCCCCTTGCCGAGATGTTTGGCTATGTTACCACTTTGCGCAGTCTTTCTTCCGGCAGAGCTACAGAAATGTTGGAATTTTTCAAATATGATATTACTCCAAGGGAGATTCAGGACGAAGTATTATATAAAATCCGGGGATACGTTCCCGCCTATTAATTTTTTATATGAGCCAGAGAATTAGAATTAAACTGAAGTCTTACGATTACAACCTG
>JBAXFZ010000589.1:0-2144 GCA_037139685.1 Bacteroidota bacterium | reverse complement strand
CCTGGGGCGGCATGATCGGGGCAGTTTCGGGGATGAATGTGGCAGGTCTTACAGTGACCATCAATGCTGCCAAATCAGCGATTCCCACCTCAGCCCGGACCCCGATTTCAATCCTGGCGAGGGAAATCCTTCAGTATGCATCGAATATTAACGATGCATGGGCGATTGCAAATAAGCGGGAGACCTTTGTCTCGGAGTCGATCCTGGTTGGTTCTGCATCCGACGGGCAGGCAGTCATCATTGAGAAATCGCCTTTCAAAACAGCCATGGTCAGGCCAGCCGGCCAGTATATTGCCTGTGCCAACCATTTCCAGTCGGCTGAATTCGCCGCCGATCCGATGAATGTCGCAAATATGAATGAGAATGCTTCGGTGTACCGGTATAAACGACTTATCCAGGACATCACCAACAACACCCCTCTTGATTACCTTGGTGCAGCCTCCATCCTGCGCGACCAGCGGGGGCTGAATGACAGGGATATCGGGATGGGAAACGAAAAGGCCATGAACCAGCTGATAGCCCACCATTCCATCATCTTTATGCCCGGGAAGCTGCTGGTGTGGGTTTCAACCTCCCCTTGGCAGCTTGGACCTTATGTATGTTATGACCTGGGAAAAATATTTCATAATTTTGCCGGGTTGCAGAATAAGGTTGAAGTTACGGAGCCTGGTAAAACCATCCCGGCGGATGTTTTCATGGGATCTGCAGGTTATAACCGTTACCTGCGATTCAGGGAGATGAGGAAGGAGCTGGAACTTCATTTGAGAACCGGCAAACCGGTGTCGTTGCCCGGTTCATTTTTAACTGAATTTAAAAATACAAACCCCTCATACTACGAGGTGTATAGTCTCACGGGAGATTATTATACCAGGCATGGAAACCTGGAATTGGCCAGGCTTGAATATGAGGCAGCCTTGTCGAAGGTCGTCCCCCGCTGGCAGGAGAAAAAGTCAATCATCAAAAAGCTGGCAGGATGCAATGTTAACGGATTGAAATGACCCGGCCAGGGTTGAAATCAAGTAACAATTCTGATTATGAAGTTTAAACTGATATATCCCCGATGGGAAAAGCTGGAGGGACAAACCATATTCAACCTGCCCCCGCACGGGCCTGTGGTGATGGCTGCTGAAATTCCCGAAAATGTAGAGATTGATTTCACGGATGAAAATGTGGAGGATCTGGTTATTGACGGGAGCCCTGATTTTGTAGGGATCTCGATGATGCTTACAACACAGGTCAAACGCGGCTGGGCCATTGCCGATGAATACCGGAAACTGGGCAAAAAGGTTATTTTCGGCGGGATTTCCGCCATGCTGCATGCGGAAGAGACCATGCCTCATGCCGATTCAATCTTCCTGGGCGAAGTTGAAGGCCGCCTCGGCCAGGTCTTCCGGGATTTTGAAAAAAACGACCTTAAAAAACTCTATAATTTTCTCAATACTCCTCCCGATATGAGCCTCATCGGGCCGGCCAGGCGCGATATCCTGAACAAGGATATGTACTATCACAAGGGGTTCAGGATGGTTGACCTGTTCCATGCTTCGCGCGGCTGCATCTACGATTGCTATCCCTGTGCCGTTAGGTACCTTGGCGGACGCGGTTTCCGTCCCCGCCCCATCTCCAAAGTGGTGGAAGAGTTGTCGGGAATGGATAACAACCGCCTCTTTATCGTCGATAAT
This sequence comes from Bacteroidota bacterium, assembly GCA_037139685.1. Classification (GTDB taxonomy): domain Bacteria; phylum Bacteroidota; class Bacteroidia; order Bacteroidales; family FEN-979; genus CAIVAT01. The sequence continues at coordinate 465 of JBAXFZ010000589.1, read as the reverse complement.
TCCCTCGCACTGGATACCAAATGGGAAAAGGAGCTTTTCCAGGCCATGATCCCCTTAAAGAAAAAATGGGTGAGCCATACGATCGAAGACAAGGATGAAGTGCTCAATCTTGCAGCAAAAGCAGGTGCATGGTATGTATATCAGGCTGTGTTTGATACATCGGATTATATAAAGAACAGGATTAAGCAATACCATGAATATGGCATCGCAGTTGAAGGCACTATTTTACTTGGCCTGGATAACCAGACGGAGGACGATATCAAGCGTTTGATCGACTTCCTGCTCGAGATCAAGCTGGACCTTGCCGAATTCACGGTACTTGCTCCATTCCCGCATACCAAGGCGTACAGCGACCTGCTGAAACAGGGGCGAATATTCGATACCGACTGGGATCACTACAATGCAGGAAAGGTTGTCTACCAGCCAAAACACATGTCCCCCGAACGATTGGCCGAACTTTACCAG
>JBAXFZ010000588.1:0-2168 GCA_037139685.1 Bacteroidota bacterium | reverse complement strand
GTTTTCAATCCTGCTTATCATTGCCTGTTTCGGTCTAACCATTTTCTTCGGATTGCTGCTTGCCGGTCCCCTCTTTGGCGTTAAGGTGGCCAATATCATGTCGATGCTGACCAATTACGATGATCCCGGCACCATCAGGTTGCTGCAATATCTCCAGGTGCTTCAATCGTTCGGACTCTTTATTTTCCCTGCATTGCTGGCCGGGTATTTCTTCGAAAGAAGCAGTACAGGGTACCTTCACCTTGACAAGCCTTCGAAATGGCTTATCTACCTGATCACCCTGGTGCTCATGTTCGCTGCGCTGCCCTTCATCAACTGGATGGTAAGCCTTAATGAAATGATGAAACTGCCCGAATTCCTGAAGGGTGTGGAAGCCTGGATGAAATCGGCCGAGGATGAGGCGGCCAGGCTAACGGATGCCTTCATGAAGATGCCCACCCCGGGCAGGTTCCTCTTCAACCTGGTGATGATTGCCCTGTTGCCGGCCATCGGGGAGGAGCTCCTGTTCCGTGGCCTGCTGCAGCGCCTTTTAAAGGAGTGGCTGAAAAATATTCATGTGGCCATCTTTATCTCGGCATTTTTGTTTTCGGCCATGCATATGCAGTTTTATGGTTTCCTGCCCAGGATGATGCTGGGGATTCTGTTCGGGTACCTGTTTTACTGGAGCGGATCCCTGTGGGTGCCGGTATCGGCGCATTTCATTAACAATGGCGCGGTTGTCATCGTGGCCTACCTCTGCCAGCTCGGTGTTCTCAAAGGGGATTATGAAAAATTCGGCACCACCGACAATGCCCTCCTGATCGGGATGAGTATCCTGATCACCTGCGGCTGTTTATGGTTCATCTTCAGGGTAAAACCTTCCGACTCTCCTGCAACGGATACTAAGGACAGGGTCGGCTCATTAACCTCAAACAGATGAAAACCGGGGACCCTGTCAACTTGGTCCCGGTCAGTATTTTACCGGTTTTTTCACCTCCGTTCCCGATTCAGACTGAACCTGCACAAGGTAGAGCCCGGCCGGAATTTCACGCAGGTCGATCCCGGTTTCATCCCGGCCGGTAGCAGCCAGTTCCTGCACCGTTTGTCCAGGTGAATTTACCAGACGGATTATAACCGCTTCCAGGTTCGTTGTTATGGTGACAACGGTGTGGCAGGGATTCGGAAAAATCGCGAAACCAGGCTGTCTTTCATGCTCCCCGATCGCGCTATAAGCTGGACTTGAATAGAAATGTGCGGCTCACGACATCGAACCCATATCCGAATCATCATTTGCCCCGGCCAAGAGTGAATGGTAGCTGCACCAAACCGATGAGCCGTAGCCATAATACCCAAACCCGTGGTTTGAGTATTTGTGGTTTACCAGGGTCTGAAAAACCCAGTGCCCGTTCGATAATGCATAAATATAAACCGAAGTGGTACTCCCCACTGCAATTGTATTGCCGTTCTTGCTGACCGACCGGGCAAATTCAAAGTACCCCGGGGCAAGGCTGCGGGCCTGGAACATCGTATCCCGGGCCCATTTTTCCCCGTTGTATTTGAAAATACAGAAAACGCCGCAGGCAGAGTCATTGACCTTCTCCCCGGGTGCGCACGCGGCGGCATAATTTCCCCGGATGGCAAAAGATTTCCCGAAGTGGTTCCTGATGGTGTCCATCCCGGCGGGATACAGTTTCTGAAATTCGGTCCAGGTGCCGGTTAAATCCAATAATTTTTTCATGGGCGGTATACCGGTTGTCCTTGATTCCTGATTAGTTTAAAATCAGTTGGTTAGTGTTCATTTTATCATGCAGGAGGCGTTTGACTGTAATCCCCGGATAATGGTTTTTGGCCAGCAAATTCTTCAAACAGATTGTGATGATGCTGAACATATCATTAAAGTGCTAATTTTGAGAGTTCTTAATCAAATGACAAGTCCGGTAAACATTGCCAGCCATGAGATACTTTTACTGTTTTCTACTGTTAACATTCGGGCTTTCATTCCCCGGGACGATCGTTTTTGGCCAGGCTGATTCGACAAAAGTCCATGCAAAGGAAAAGATAAAAAAGGGGTGGACCTGGGCTGCACTGCCAGTAGTGGCCTATGATGCCGATATGGGCCTGCAGCTGGGGGCGCTGGGGCAGATCTTTTACTACGGCAACGGCAGCACATACCCCGAGTACCTGCACAC